>NZ_JBVAYW010000004.1:0-235346 GCF_055412845.1 Pseudarthrobacter adonitolis
CCTCCATGGCCAGGCACGTCCAGGCCATGGTCGAATTCCAGGACGCCGGCGCCGAGGTCTTCGACTACGGCAACTCCATCCGCGACGAGGCCCGCACGGGCGGCTACAACCGCGCCTTTGAATTCCCCGGCTTCGTCCCGGCCTACATCCGCCCGCTGTTCTGCGAGGGCCTGGGCCCGTTCCGCTGGGTGGCGCTCTCCGGCGACCCGGAGGACATCGCCGTCACCGACAAGGCCATCAAGGAACTCTTCCCCGAGAACAAGCACCTGCACCGCTGGATCGACGCGGCACAGGAACGGGTCGAGTTCGAGGGCCTGCCGGCCCGGATCTGCTGGCTGGGCTACGGCGACCGCGCCAAAGCCGGGCTGCTGTTCAACCAACTCGTCAAGGAAGGCAAGGTCAAGGCCCCCATCGTGATCGGCCGCGACCACCTGGACTCCGGCTCCGACCGCGCCCTCGACGTCGCCAAAGAACGCGGCGTCCGCATCCCCATGCACGAGGCGAAGAACTAGAACCTCGCAGTGGTCACGCAGACCACGGTGACGAAAACGCAAGACCTCCCTCACTTCCTGTGGGAAAGGTACGCCCCCGTATGGTGATTTGAGACAGGGTTTAGGAGCATCTGTCTCATGCCTAGCTGTACTGACCGGAGAGGTTGATTGAGTGACTCACTCGCCCCGACCGTGCACCGGTCTGGCGTTCGCTGGGGGTTCTCCGACCTCGTGGATGGTATGGCCGCCGCAAGCCGTCTTGGTTACGCTGGCTCGCTCGATGCGCGACACGGTGAACCATCGCATTGCGTTGCGCAGTCGGCACCACCCAACTAGGTACCACTGGCCGTTCGTGGAGGCGAACAGCACTGGCTCAACGTCGCGGGTGGTCGTGGTCTCGTCTCTCGATGTGTAGCGAATGCGGATCACTCGCTGCTCGGCCATCGCCTCCTCCAGTGCCGACTTGATTGCGCGAGAAGAGGAGGGAAGCGCGTTGACCCAGACGCGGTGGGCCAGCTTGTCGGCTCGTGCTCGGGTTTTGGGATCGAGGACGTCCAGGATCTTCTGGATACCTGCTGCTGCCAGATCGGCGTAGGGGGCATCGGGTGCAGCGGACACGGCTGCCATGAGCGCCACGGCCTGCGCTGGGGACAGGCTGACAGGCGGCAGGGACGCGCCTATAGCCAATCCGTAGCCACCGCCCGGACCTGGGCGAGACCATATAGGCGCACCGCTGTTCTCTAACGCATCGAGGTCTCTCTTAATTGTGCGCACGGATACCTCGAACTCTCTCGCCAACCGTTCGGCGGAAACCCCCCGCGCGCCGCTGCGGCGCAACATCTCGGATAGAGCATGGAGCCGTTCGACTCGCTTCACAGTTCAGACCCCGACAAATTCATGACATAAATAGTGACATACCCTTGTCCGTAGTGCCTGCGAGGGTAGTGACATGACAACTACTACAAGCAGTCCGACCATCATTCTCATCGCTGGCCACTGGCTGGGCGCTTGGGCTTGGGATGAAGTCCTTGAACACCTGACAACCGACCACTCTCGTGCAATCGCGATGACACTGCCCGGTCTCGACGGGGATGATCCCGAGCGTGCGGCGAAGACTCTCGATGATCAAGCCGCAGCGGTCCTAGACGTCATCACTCAACTCGGGGTCTCCGAGGATCAGCCCGCAACTCTCGTCGCTCACAGCGGGGCGAACGCCCCGGTCAGCCTCGTCCTTGACCGACACCCTGAGCTTGTCCATCGAGTGGTGTGGGTCGACTCCGGCCCTGTGGCGACGGGAAGCGCCTTCGCCCCAGACATCCCGGAGGAGTTGGAGGAGCTTCCGCTGCCGTCCCTCGACGTCCTCGCACAGCAGGCGAGCCTCGAAGGCCTGAGCGCAGAGGTCCTCGAGCGTTTTCGGGCCCGGGCCGTCCCTGAGCCCGGCCCCGTGCTTCGTCAGCCCGTCGAGCTCACGAACGATGCCCGCCGCAAGGTCCGGACCACCCTGGTGTGCTGCTCGATCCCGAGCGCGCAGGTGCTGGAGCTGGCCCGCGCAGGCCATGCCATGTTTGCCGAAGTCGCGAACATCGAGCACCTCGACGTCATTGACCTCCCGACGGGGCATTGGCCTATGTGGAGCCGTCCCCGCGACCTCGCCAAGGCCATTCAGTCAGCGGCTTCTCGAACCAACTGAACTGCACGTACAACCTGAAGGGGTCAGCCGAATACGGCTGGCCCCTTTCCGTCTCCGAGGGAATTCATGACACACCCAAACGCTGCTCTCACACCACGCCACCGGCTGAAGGTTGCCCGCCTCGTCGTCGATGACGGTTGGCCGATCAGCGAAGTTGCCGCCCGATTCCAGGTCTCGTGGCCCACGGTCAAGAGATGGGTCGAGCGATACCGGGTAGGCCAGTCGATGCAAGACCGATCCTCGCGGCCACACCACTCGCCGAATAAAACCAGCGCGAGACCAGTCGCCGTTGCATCACCCTTCGTTTGCGTCTCCGCGAGGGACCCGTTCAATTGGCTTTCCGTTTGGGAATTGCCCCGTCGACGGTTCATCGCATCCTCACCTCGGTTCATCTGAACCGCCTGTCGCATGTCGACCGTGCCACCGGTGAACCCATCCGTCGATACGAGCACGACCATCCCGGCTCCATGATCCATGTAGGTGTGAAAAAGCTCGGCAACATCCCCGACGGCGGAGGCTGGCGCTACGTCGGCCGCCGACAAGGCGAGAAGAACCGCGCCAAGACACCCGGCAAGCCGCGCAATAAACACAGCGACCCACTTCTGGGCTACGCCTACGTCCACACCGTCATCGACGATCATTCCCGCGTCGCCTACGCCGAAATCCACGATGACGAAACCGCCCAAACTGCCACAGCGGTGCTCGTTCGTGCTGTCGAGTGGTTCAACCAGCGGGGCATCACCGTCGAGCGGGTTCTGTCTGACAACGGGGGCGCCTACCGCTCACACTTGTGGCGGACACATGCGCCGAACCTGAAATCAAGCACAAGCGCACCGCCCGTATCGCCCACAGACGAACGGCAAGATCGAGCGCTTCCACCGCACCCTGGCCGACGGCTGGGCCTACGCCCGCTGCTATACCTCCGAGGCTGAGCGTCGTGGGGAGCTACATGGCTGGCTGCACCACTACAACCGTCACCGACCCCACACCGCATGCGGCAGCCAGCCGCCCTTCTCACGATTGATCAACGTGTCCGGTCAGTACACCTAGCCGTCGTAAATACAGCCCGGAGTTCACGTCCGAGGCCATTCGGCAGAACCAGGCACTTCCGGCGTCGTCCGCAGCGCTGCCAAGGCAGGCTTTGGCGCGCTTGTCATTAAGCAGTAATCCCAGGATCTGGGGCACATCATCGCCACCGCGGACCAGTCAGGTATCGCCCTCCTTGTGGTTGATGACGACGTGGGGTGGCGCCAGTTGGATGCGCTCTCCTGGACTCGGCCCTCAACGCCTCAGCCGAAGCCGGCAGCTCACTGTCTACGCTGGGCGTGGGCGACCTTTTCGCGTTGGCTAACGCCATCGCAGCCATGGTTGGTGGTGCCACGGCCATTAAAAATCTGCAGGGACAGGTGTTGGCCTATTCGACCCTCGCACACCAGTCGATCGATGAGGACCGGCGCCAAGGAATCTGGGACGCCAGGTTCCCTATCTTCCAGAAAACCCGGGCCAGCATGCTTCCGCCTTCCGCTCTCACGGTGCGGTGCGGATCGAAGAGGTCCGTCCGGCATTGGACCGGCTGGCCATAGCCGTCCGGGCAGGCAAGGAGCCTCTCGGATCCATCTGGGTGGTGGACCCCAACGGCGACCTGGACTCGGCCGCGGAACAAGCGTTGGAACGGACTGCGGATATTGCAGTCCTTCATATGCTGCGGGCCCGCAGTGCCTACGGCCTGGCACGCCAGCGCGCGGAGCTTCTCCCGCAGACTCCTGGAAGGCGGCGACGACGTCACGCTGATCGCGGCTCTGGCTAAGCGTTCATGTGCTGGAATTCCATTAGACACGGATCTGCGGCCCAACAGCCGGTGAGGTACTGAACCCCCTATGCGCTTCGGAGTTTGAGGGTGTCGGTTCGGCGCTCGTGGCGGCGCTTGCGACTCTGCATCGGGAACTACCGCGATGTGGCTTCCGCGATGAGTGGACAGCCGAGTGTTGGGAGAAGGTGCAGTCCGGGGTGTGGTCGTGGTCCTCGAAACGGGCGAACCGTCAACCGCGTGGCCACGACTGGCCAAGGCAGGCTACCTCCTCGTAGGCAGCGCCCCCGAGCACCTCCGTGTCCGGGCGCCCACTCGATGCCTGCAAGGCATCGTCCATCCCGGTTTCCGGGTGGCCGCCCCGCTGCAGCCGGATGAGGATGACAGCGGAGGGTCCCGGAAGGGCATGGCTGACTTAGGATCCAACCGGAGACAATGCGCCCACTAGGCCGAAGAGGTCTTTGGGGTCTTCCGGGTTGGCGACAAGGTCAATGTCTACGAAGAAATCCGAACCGTCTACGGCGTCGCGGACGAAGCGCAGGGCCGCGAAATCCTCGATAGCGAAGCCCACAGAGTCAAAAACCGTGATCTGTTCCGAGGTTGTGCGCCCCGGGGCATCGTCGCTCAAGACTTGCCAGAACTCGGTGACGGCGAAATCGGCGGGCATTTGCTGGATCTCGCCTTCAATCCGTGTCTGCGGCGTGTACTCCACGAAAACGTCGCCAAGTTCCAGGATGGCGGCATCGAGTTCGGTCTTCCCGGGGCAGTCCCCACCGATGGCGTTGATGTGGACGCCGGGGGCAACGAGATCGGCCGTGAGGATGGTGGCGTTGGCCTTGTCAGCGGTGCAGGTCGTGATGACGTGCGCCCCCTGCACGGCGTCGGCCGCCGAGGACGCCACGGTGATCTCGAACCCCAGCGGTACGAGGTTGCGGACGAACTTTTGTGTTGCGGCAGGGTCGGTGTCCCACACTCTGAGCGCGGTTATTCCGAGGGCGGCCCGGAAGGCCAGGGCTTGAAACTCCGATTGGCTACCGGTTCCGATCATGGCCATGATCCCGGAACCGGGACGGGCAAGATGCTTCGCGACCATACCCGAGGTGGCCGCAGTCCGGAGGGCCGTCAGTAAGGTCATCTCCGCCAGGAACGTCGGGTATCCGTTGTGGACGTCCGCCAGGACGCCGAAAGCCGTCACAGTCTGGAAACCACGGGCCGGATTTGACGGGTGCCCGTTTACGTATTTGAAGCCGTAGGTTTCGTGATCGCTCGTGGGCATCAGTTCAATGACCCCGAACGGGGTGTGGCTGGCGACGCGGGGAGTTTTGTCAAAAGACCCCCAGCGGCGGAAATCGTCCTCGAGGTAAACGATCATCTCCGAGATGATCGTCTCCACTCCCCGGCCGGCAGCCCATCGCACCATGTTGTGAACATCGACGAAACGCGTCATTTGCGTCACTCTTTCCATCTAGATAGCTGATGCCCTCACGGTATGCCGCGTCGATATGCGTCCACAATTACCGAATAGCTCTATATTTGCTAGAAATGCTGGCAGAATGCCAGGCGGATCTACGCACTTCGTCCGTCTTCGATGGTCGCTTGCAGCGGGTAGGGACTTGAAGCACTACCTCAATACGGAGCTGAGCAATAGGCTGGTTTCGCTGTTGACGATGCCGTCGACTGCGCGGATCCTACCCAGCACATTGTCGAAACCGCCGAGGTTTTCGGTGGCCAGCTCCGCCACAAGGTCCCAGCCGCCGTTAGTGGTGTGCAGTGCCCGGATCTCAGGGAAACCCCTTAACTCTCGGATCACCTTGCTGGCAGACCTTCCCTCAACTGCGATCAGGGTGATGGCGTGGATGGCCAGCGGGTCCACTTCGTCACGGACCCTGGCTGTGAAGCCAACGATGGTTCCTGAGGTGAGAAGACGATCGAGCCGGCTGTTTACGGTTGCCCTGGCCACGCCCAGTTTGCGGGCGAGGCTGGCCACTGACGCCCGGCCATCCTCACGAAGAGCGGAAAGAAGCTGCCGGTCAATATCGGTTAGGGCCGTCATGTACAAAATGTACAACAAGCATCGGCAAAATGTGTCTTCACTCAACGGACCGAAAGCATTTCCCCAAGTAAGCGTGCACATCACCGATCCTTACCGTTCATGCCAGTGGTAGTGCACAAAGACTGAGTGGGGCATAGACGCTCCAGAGGCAAACTCAGAACAGACGGTGAAGCACAGGCCGAGGGATCCGAAGTAGCTGAAGTCCTCCGGCAGTGAGGTCCAGGGGACGATGTTGGCCACTTCATCGAGTTCGGCAACGAGAGGGACCCGCAAGCGTGCGGCACCTGGTGCCTGTTTCCTTTCCGGTGAGGGATGTGGCGGGGTCGAATTCTTCGATTACGGGGGTGGGTGTGGTCCAGTCGCGGAAGGTGTTGTGGGACAGGTCCCGGCACATCCGTTGGGTGGTGTCGTGGTGGGTGTTTCGGTGAAGGTGATGGTATTGGCGGACTTCATGGCGCTGTCCGTGTCGGTCAGCTCCACGTCGAGGGGGCTGCGAACGTGGATGGCCTCGAACGGGTCATGGCTGCCAGTTTGGAGGCGAACTGCCACTTGCGGTCATGGTGCTGGCGGGTCGATGCGTTCTTCCGAGACTCTTCCTGCTCGCGGATCCTGGCTGCCTTTCTTCGCCGCTGACTTGGACGCCCTACGGTGTCCGGGAGCCGGCCGCAAGAACGCTGGCTGAGTTTGTAAGAGCATGGGCGCTATCAGGTAGGCCCTAGGCTGAGGGCTTTGATCGCGCCCATAGTGTGCAACGCTGGTTCCATGGATCTGGAGGTGTCGCCCGCGCTCACGATTCCCGCGTCGGAACTCGGCTGGCGGTTCTCGCGATCGGCCGGGCCAGGCGGTCAACACGTCAACACAACGGACAGCCGCGTCGAACTCTCGTGGAACATCGCCGGCTCCGCCGCGCTTTCGGATAGCCAACGGCTGATGCTGCTCACGCGTCTCGAACGACGCCTCGTGGCCGGGGTGATCACCGTGGCCGCCTCCGAGCAGCGCTCCCAGCTGCGCAACCGCGAGAGCGCCTTGGTCAAGCTCTCCGCCCTCGTGGCAGAAGGACTTGCCCCCGAAGGCCCCCGCCGCCGGGCGACCAAACCCACCCGGGGTTCGAACCGCCGGCGCCTCGCCGCCAAGGAACAGCGGGCGGCGACGAAACGGCAACGGCGGCGGCCATCCGCCGAGTAGCGCCGTGGACGTTCCTCGCCGGCTTGGGAATCAAGACAGTCCGCGATCTCGGCAGCACCTAGCACTTCGCCATGGCCGGCGTGCTGGTGGCGCTCTCAAACCACGTCGACTAAAGCACCGCCACACGTTAGGAAACGTCCGGCCGGTTGAGAACACCGGCCGGACCTTCCTTTGTCAGGGCCGCGGCAGGCACGAACGGTTCAGCCGATCAGTGCCAGCACGGCCCCGGCGTTCACCACGCCCCCGGCTTCCGCCCGGATCCCGGTCAGCGTACCGGCGCGGTGGGCGGTCACCTGGGCCTCCATTTTCATCGCTTCAAGAACGACGACGGCGTCCCCCGCCGAAACTTCGGCGCCCGGCTCCACGAGCCACTTCACCACAGTCCCGGCCATGTCGGCCCCAGCTCGCCGGGGTCAGCGGCACCAGCCGCAGCACCGCCGTCGTACTCCCCTTCAAAGGAAACCCCCGCCGGAACGGACGTGCCGGACCGCGCCCAGCAGTCCAGCAGCGCAGCAGGAAGGCCGACGGCGAGTCGCCGGCCGTCGACGTCAACGGTCATGGTGCGCCGTCCCGGGTGCCCACCACCACCACGTTGCCGTGCTGGTCCGCCAGGACCTGCGCCCCCACATGCCGCGGCCGGTCCAGGTACCGCTCCACAAAGCACTCCCCGCGCCCGAAGGCCACCATCGCTTCACGCACCGCAGAATCGAAGGACTCCTCGATCTGATCCATCTCGCGGACCACCTTCAGCCCGCGCCCGCCGCCGCAAAAGGCCGCCTTGACGGCGATCGGCAGGCCGTGCTCCTCGGCGAACTCGCGGACCTGCGCAGCCGAGCCCACCAGACCGTCGCTGCCGGCCACCAAGGGGGCACCGGCGCGGACGGCGATCTCGCGCGCCGTTATCTTGTTGCCCAGCTGACGGATCGTCTCCGAGGTGGGCCCGATCCAGGTCAGGCCGGCGTCCAGGACCGCCTGGGCAGCCGGCATTCTCGGACAGGAAGCCGCATCCCGGGTGCACCGCGCCCCGGACTCCGCCGCTACGCGCAGCAGGTTGGGGATATCCAGGTACGTTTCCGACGGCGCGTTGCCGCCTAGGCTGTACGCCTCACTGGCGGCGGACACGTGCATGGCGTCGGCGTCCACGTCCGCGTAGACAGCCACGGACTCCAGCCCGGCGTCCTCGCGGGCACGGGCAATGCGGACGGCGATTTCTCCGCGGTTGGCGATCAAGGCCTTGCGCATCAGTTGCTTTCGTCTGAAATGTCTGGGGAAGAGTTGGGAAGGTTGGTTGGCAGTCCGTAGCCGGGAGCCCAGCGGAACCGGATGCGGCCACCGATCGGAACCTGGGCGGCCAGGTCCAGCTGGTGGTCCACCACCACGCCGATCACGGGGTAGCCGCCGGTGATGGGATGGTCGGCCAGGAAGAGTACGGGCTGTCCTTCCGGCGGTATCTGGAGCGCGCCGGCCATGGTCCCCTCGCTGGGAAGCTCCCCGTCCCTGCTCCGCCGCAGCGGCTCACCGTCCAGGCGCATGCCAACGCGGTTCGAGCGGGGCGTCACCGCCCACTCCTGGGCGCAGAGCGATTCCAGCGCAGCGGCGTCAAACCAGTCATCGCGGGGTCCGGGAACGATATCCAGGACCGTGACGCCGGTGTCCGGGAAGTCGGGCTGCAGTTCGGGGTTGCCCACAACGTTGGAAGACGTGGCAACTCCCGCGCCCAACAGCTGCCCGGCCGCCAGCGGCGCAGGCCCGATCCCCGACAAGGTGTCCGTGGACCGGCTTCCCAGCACCTCATCGGCTGCCGCGCCGCCGCGGATGGCCAGGTAGCTGCGGAAGCCGCGCCCCGGTGCTCCGACGGTCAGGATCTCGCCGTCGAGCAGGGCAAACGCCGTGGCCATGGGCACCTCGCGCACCCGCTCGGACTGGTCGCCGTCGCCGGGAACATCCGACGGCGTCACGACAGTCAGTGCCGACGGCGCGCCGGCCACTGCCAGCACCTGGTCCCCCACGGCCTGCACGCGTAGCCCGCCGGCAACGGTTTCGACGACGGCGGCCGACGGCTGGTTGCCCACGATCCGGTTGGCGCGGCGCAGGGAGGATCGGTCCAGTGCTCCGGCTGCCGACACCCCGAGCCCGGCGTGCCCGGGGCGGCCGAGATCCTGGACCAGGCTCTGGAGTCCCGGGGACAGGATCCGCAGCCCGGACTCCACGTGCAGGTGTGCAGGGCCAGCCGCGGCACCAGCCTGCGGTTCCGCAACCTCAACGAGCTCGCGCACGGCCCGGAACTGCACGCGGTCACCGGGCGCGGCCAGGGCAGGCTGCTCCTGGCCGAGGTCCCACATGGGTGCTGCGGTGCGGCCGATCAACTGCCAGCCGCCCGGGGATTTCCGCGGGTACACGGCCGAATAATTGCCGGCCAGGGCTACGGAACCGGCTGGAACGGCCGTCCGGGGCGAACTCCGGCGCGGGACTTCCAGCACCTGGTTCTCCCCCACCATGTAGCTGAACCCCGGCGCGAAGCCGCCGAACGCCACCGTCCAGACCTGGCGGGTGTGGGCGGCGATGACGCCGTCAGCGCCCAGCCCGGTGAGCCGCCCCACTTCGGCGAGGTCGTCGCCGTCGTACACGGTCTCAATCTGCACCAGTTTGCCTTCGGCATGGGACTGGACCGTCAGGTCCATCTCCAGCAGCCGGGCCGCCATCCTGCGCGCCGCAGCGGGTGAATCCGCCTTGACCATCACGGTTTCGGCGGCGGCCAGGACGTCCACCTGGCCGGGCAGCGGCTGCTCCAGCAGGAGGGCCTGCAGGGCCAGGACGTGGTGGAGCCCGGAGAGTTCGGCGAGCACCGCCGTCGTACCTACCGGCCTGACGGCGAGCACCCGGGCCGCGGCAGCGGGCTTGCTGACTGTTTCCATGGGGACCAGGCCGCGCCGCTCAGGCGTGGCTCTCCTGCGCGTCGTCACTGTGCAGCAGGCGGAGGTCCTCTTCCGGCTGCGGGTTCCGGCCGATGGCCAGGCCCACGATGGTGACGATGGACGCCAGCAGCAGGTAACCGGCGATCAGGTACCAGTTGCCGGAGGCCGCGTAGAGGGCGGTGAAGATCAACGGCGCCACGGCACCACCGATCACACCCGCCAGCGTGTAGGCCAGGGAGCTGCCGGCGTAGCGCAGGCGGGCCGGGAACTGCTCGGTGATGTAGGCGGCCTGCGGTCCGTACATAAAGGCGTGGAGAGCCAGGCCCACCACAACGCCGATGGTCAGCATGACCTCGGACTTGCCCTGGATCATGAGGAAGAACACCGGGATCCAGGCAGCAGTCGCGGCGGCCGCAATGCCGTAGACCATGCGGCGGTTGAACCGGTCGGTCAGGGCGCCGGCCAGCGGGATCAGGAACAGCTGGAACGCGGAGCCGATCAGGATGGCGGCCAGCACGTTGCCCGTGGTCATGCCCAGTTCCCGGGTGGCGTAGACGGCCACAAAAACGGTGAAGAGCGCGTAAAGGACGTCCGGGCAGACGCGGGACAGGGCGGCGGAGATCAGCGCGCGGGGCTGGGTGGTGAAGACTTCCTTGATCGGTGCCTTCGGCTGGTCGCCGTGGGCCGCGATGGCCTTGAACACCGGGGTTTCCTCAAGCTTGAGACGGATGATCAGGCCGAAGACCACCAGGAGGGCCGAGGCCAGGAAGGCTACGCGCCAGCCCCACGAGAGGAATGCTTCAGTGCTGAGGGAGGCGGCGAGGACGGCCAGGACGCCGTTGGCCATGAGGTTGCCGGCGGGCGGGCCGATCTGGGCTGCGGAAGACCAGAAACCACGCTTGTTGGGGTCACCGAATTCGCTGGACAGCAGAACGGCACCGCCCCATTCGCCGCCGACGCCGATGCCCTGGGCCAGGCGCAGGAGCACCAGGATGATGGGGGCCCAGATGCCGATTGCGGAGTAGTCAGGCAGCCCACCGATGAGGACGGTGGCGACGCCGATCAGCACCAGGGTGAAGACCAGAACGTACTTGCGGCCCACCTTGTCTCCGAGGCGGCCGAACACGATGCCGCCGATCGGGCGGGCGAGGTAGCCCACCGCGAACGCGGAGAAGGACAGGAGGAGCCCCACAAATTCATCGTTCGAGGGGAAGAAGATCTTGGGGAAGACGAGGGCCGACGCCACCGAGTAGATGGCGAAGTCGTAGTACTCAAGCGACGTGCCGGTAAGGCTGGCGACGTACGCCTTGAGCGCGCCGGGCGGCGGCTTCCTTGCCGCGGCCTTTGCTGCCTTGTTGGTGCTGGTCATGGTTTCCTCCGGGGGGATGAGGGGTGGTGCGGGGGCCTGTGAGGCCTTGGGAAGGGGCTAGAGGAACGAGCCGATGCTGACACCGGCGTCGCCGAGAGAGGACTTCACAGCAGTGAGGTCCTGCGGATGACGCTGGGATCGCCGGCGTGGAATCCGCAGGCCACGTTCGCGCTCCAAACCGAGCCGAACATCGCCAGGTCATCGCCGAGGCTCAGCGTCCGAAGGACTCGCCGACGTCGCTATTCAGGTCAATCGTTGCCATTTGTGATCCCTGTCTCATTGAGTGGTCCTACTAGGATGCATTGGATTTATAGATTGTTCAACAATCCTTCGATTCAACAATGTGACGATCGTGTAAATTCTCGAGTATGGCATCTTCAGACCCGCTCGTCCCCTCTTCCCGCGGTTCGGCGAATCTCACGGCGGACCGGGGTACCCGGACCGCCGCAGGCCGCCTGCGGGTGGCAGTTCCGTCCGTGGCGGAGCGTGTGGCGGACGAACTCCGCCTGCAGTTGGCCGAGGGAGCACTGCTCCCGGGAACACGGCTCACCGAATCCACCATCGCCGAGGACCTGGGCGTCTCCCGGAACACGGTGCGTGAGGCCTTCGCCGAACTCGCCAGCGAACGGCTGGTGGTCCGTCATCCCAACCGCGGCGTCTTTGTGGCAAGCCTGGAGGCAGGCGACGTCCACGACGTATATACCGTCCGCCGCGCCATCGAGGTCAGCGCCCTGCGCGCCGGAGGCAGCCCGGAGGATGTGGCCGCCGTCCGGGCCGCCGTCGAGGAAGGCAAGCGCGCCGCGGCTGCCGGTGACGACGAAGCCCTGGGCACCGCAAACCAGCACTTCCACGGCGCCATCGTGGCCATGGCCGGAAGCCCGCGGCTGAACAGCATCATGGGCCAGGTCCTGGCCGAGATGCGCCTGTTCTTCCACAAAGCCACCGTGGACGCGCAGTTCTACCAGCACTATCTGAAGGACAACGAGACGATCTGTCTGGCCCTGGAATCCGGCGAACTGGACCGTGCGGCTGACCTCCTCCTGGCGTATCTGGACCGCTCTGAAGACAACCTGAGCGAAGTGCACGGCGAAGCCGGACCAGACTGAGCCGGTAGGCTGAAGTGATGAAACGCCGCCTTGCCGCCCTGTCCGCCGTCCCCCTGATACTCCTGCTCTCCGCCTGCGGATCGGTTCAGGAAGTCGCTGAAAACACCGCGAACGATGCCGCCTCCAAGGTGGCAACCGCAGCCTCGGACGAGGTCAAGAAGCAGGTCTGCACAGTGGTGGAGGACGGGCTGGTCAGCGTTCAGGACAAAGCATTGCTGAGCGGGCTGGTGTCCGCCGCGGACGCTGCGGGGGTCCCCGCTGAAATTACGACGCCATTGGGCCAGATCGCCGAGGCCGGGGACCAGGTGCCGGCTGAGTCAGTCGCAGCACTAACGGAAGCCTGCTCGGCTTAGTTCCGACTTTTCGCCGGCAGCGCCGGCCAAATAGCCGGCACCGTCGGAAATTTTGCTAGCGCTTGCCTTTTTTGCGTGAACCCTTGCCGCGGCCCTTGTCCGGATTTGGGGCGTACCGCTGAGCCACCTTCGGCTTCTTGACGGCCGGTCCGCGCCGGTCCGGCTTCGGTTCCTTCTTGGGCTTCTCCTGCTGGGCCGAGGGCTGCCGGGAGCTCGCCGCGGTGCGGCCGCGGACAATCCCGATGAACTCCTCGATGATGTCGTCCGTGGAATCGCTGGGCCAGGCCAGCGCGATCTCCGTGCCCGGGACACCCGTCAGCCGGCGGGCGACGGTGTCCTTGACATTGAAATGCCGGGCCACGGACATGGGCAGGATCACCAGGCCCGCGCCGGACGCCACCACCTGCATGGCCGCTTCCGGGCCACCCATTTCGGCGACGTCCAGGAAAGTCTCTGCCGACAGGTCGGCCAGGGCCACCTCCTCAAACACTGAAATCTCGTGCCCCTTGGGCGCCACCACCACCGGCTGCTCCTCATACAGGGGGATCACGTTGAGGCCCTCGCGCTCCACCGGAAGCCGGACAAAGCTGAGGTCCGCGGAACCGTCACTTAATACGGAAAGCTGGGCGCCGTCGTCGGACATAAACGACTCCAGCGGGATGTCCAGCACGCGCTCTTCCCAGCGGCGGATCCACTTGCCCGGGGTCACGCCGGCCACATAGGCGAAGCGGAGCACGCGGGGCGCCTCCTGCTCCGGCGAGTCGGCGGGGCTGGCGTTCTGGGGGGATTCATTGTCTGCGGGCACGTCTTCACAGTACCGCCCGCACGGCCCCGCAATGCCGGAACTGGTGCAGAGTTGGTGCAGAGTTGGTGCCTTACGGGCGGGCAGCCGGATACCCTTGAACCATGACCTCTGCAAACTCCCAGTCCATGAAGCCGGCCACCGTTGCCAAGAAGCTTGGCATCTACCTGCCGGCAACACCGCAGGAGTTCCAGGATTCAACCATCAGCCGCGCCGATTTCGCCGAACTCCAGTCCAACCCGCCGGAGTGGCTCATGGAGCTCCGCCGCAACGGCCCGCACCCCCGCCCGGTGGTGGCCCAGAAGCTGAACGTCTCAATCAGCGGCCTGGCCCGCGGCGGTGTTGAGGACGCGCTGACGACGGCGGAAATCACCGCGCTGCTGCAGGCTCCCCCGGCATGGCTGGTCACCGAGCGCTCCACCCACGCCGCCGTCCGCACCGAAGCCCAGCGGGTCAAGGACGAAGCTGCCAAGAAAGACGCCAAGAAGGCCCGCGCCCAGGCCGAGTAGCCTCCGCGTTGTGAGTCACTTGCGCTGGCCGAGTGGCCTGCGCTTTTCATAGGCTTGTTCGCGGCTCCGGACCGTGATGGTTCGGATCCGCGGACAGGCCTCTGTTGTTGCCGGGGCCCTACGGTCGTAGTGCCGCCTAGCGAAACGTCTAGATTCTGTTGCTAACAGTAGAACAAGGGCTACATCAAGCGTAGAATGCAGCCATGGACAAGGTAGGGGTTCGGGAACTCAAGCAAAATCCAAGGGCTGTCATTGAGCGGGTTGAGCACGGAGCCACTCTTGAGATAACCCTCCAAGGCCGTGCGGTTGCAGTGATCTCACCTGTAACGCATCGCAAGAAGTGGACTTCATCCGCTGAAGTGGCAATTGCCCTGAAGCTCGCCCAGCTCGGCGCAGACCAGACCGGGTGGCTCACGGAACATGAAGAATCCAGAGATGCCGATCCCCTTGTTGATCCGTGGACTACCCCGTGATCCTCCTTGACACGAATGTCTTGATCGCACCACCGGCCGTGTGGCCAGCCGGCGCCGTGCTCGGCTCGAGCATCATCTCTCTGGCGGAGCTCCAATTCGGAATCCGATCGTCAGCGTCTGAGAAGATCCGCCGCAACAGAGTGCACCGCCTTGCCGTCTGGCGGGAACTAATGGACTGGATTCTCTTTGACGAGCATGCCGCCGAGAGTTATGGCGAGCTGGCTGCGCGGGTCAAGCGCTTGAGGCCCCAACACGCCAGAGGTAAGGACATAATGATCGCCGCCCAAGCCCACTCGCTCGGCATTCCGTTGATGACCCGCAACGCCAGGGACTTCGAGCTGGTCGAAGATGTGGTGGAGATTCTAGGCGTAGGCGACTGAGGGCGGGGCCGACAGTGTCGCGCGCGTGCCACCGCCAAGGCTGAGTAGTTCCGCTCGCGTACTCGGCCTGCACATCCGGAACCCCGAACGTGATGGCCGCGATCCCGGCGTCGTGCAGTGCGTTCATGTAGTTCGCACCGATCGGGTTGTCGCTTGGTTCCAGCAGCAGCCCCACCGACCCGGCATCTGCGCCCGGATCCTTGATGATGAAGAGCTAGTACTCGGGCATCGCCATCAGTGTCTCGAACCCGAGGGTCCCGGTGTAGAACGTATGGGCGGCGGCCGGATCCTGGACATGGATGCTGCACATTTTCAGTCTCATGGTGCCAAGCTACCCGGCCCGCGGCAGGTGCGGGAACCTCCAGCGCGGAACTCCGCCGGCTCAGACCGTCCCTGCCATTGACCCCGATGCCTGGAGGGGTTGCAATGGAAGGAGCAACCCGGAATCCTGGGCCGGGCCTGACGCGGGGAGGTGCCGCAGTGCCGGCATTTGCAGAATCCGTCCTGTTTGGAGCGTTGCAGCTGAGTTTCTGGGGTGCAGTGCTGGTGTGCGCGGTGGCAGCCACGGTCCTAGCTGTCCGCCAGCATTCGACGCCGGACCCTGCCGTCCGCGCCCCGGACCCCGTGTTCTGGGACGTCTTTATGGGATCTGCGGTGGCAATCCCGGCGATCCTCATTCCCACACTTGCGTCGCCCTGGTCCGGCGCGGTCCTCACCGCTCTGGGCACAGGGGCGGGCGTGGCCGTCTACCGGGGCAGTCCCCAAATCCTGGCCTGGCAGGAACACCGCCGGCAGCAGCGGCAGGACCGGCCCGTTCACACCGCCGCGCAGGCTGAACATGACGCACTCCTGTCCCGGTGGAGCCGCTACGAATTGGACCCTGCCTGCTGCATCGACTACCCGGCCATGACTGACGTCCGGCTGCCCGAGACGTCCGCGCTGTTCCGGGCCATGCGGGAGGCAGAGCAGCTGCGGGCCATGCCGCACCAAGGGTACGCTCCCGCTGTCGTCCGCTTTGGCCTTGCCCTCGCCGCGGCGGAACGGGCTGCCGGCATCCCTGCCGGAATCACCGCCAGCGGACATTAACTGCTGTGTCGCCGCCGCTGGAGTCCGGCGGCGGGGCGCCGTAGCATCCGAGGATGGAACCCATAGAAGCGGAAATCCGTGACAAGTTCGGCAGGCGCCTGGAGGATAAGGGGGTTTGGCGGCAGGCCATCACGCTTGCAGCGGCCGGGGAACTGACGGCGCGCTGGCTGGAGGGCAAGAGCGAGTACCAGGCGGCCACCTTCACGGCTCGCTACGACGTCGAAACGGAACCCATCGCGGCGGAGCTGTCCGCCCTGAACAGGAGCGGGCTGTTCACCAAGGAGTCCCAGCCCGGCCTGCGGACCGAAAACTCCGCCCAGCGGCAGTACGTGACCGGCTTCTGCAGTGCAGAAGCGGCCGTGGAACTCCTGGCCCTTTCCACCCGAACTGAACTGGTGACCGTGGCCCATGCCCCGGGCGAGGCCAGCAGCGCTGCCATCCCGGTAACGCTCGACGGCGACGAGGTAGTTACAGTCCTCGGCTCCAGCGAGACTCCGGTGGAGGAAGAGCAGATCCGGGACTGGGCGGAGGAAACCAATGAAACACTGGCGCTGCTGCTCGCCGACTCCTGGTACGTGGAAATCCTGGATCCAGTCTGGGGCCGCAATGACGTGCTGCTGCCCGCCGTCCTTGAAGCCCTTACCGTCCTGCCGTAAGCCCACGCTATTTGTAACTCGGAGTTTCCGGCCTTAAGCGCAAAGACCGGCCGGCCCGCTCCCAACATGTGGCGGCCGCGGGTAGAAATTCGGGGCAGCTTCGCACTGACCCCGCCCGACGACGGCCCCCAGCCAGTCCCGGGCCGCCGCCCCGTGGCCAGCGTCGAAGACCGCCTCCACCTGCTGGAATTCCGGATGGGCGTGGAGGCCGAGGCTACGGCACGCCCACCCGCCTAGGCTCCTAGCGGCCACGGTTCAGCATGCCGCGGCTTGGGCAGGAATTCCAGGGACGCTCAGTTCCCGCGGGCCAGCACCTGCCCCTTGAAGAACTCGGGCCGCAGCCGGGCCATCACCAGCATGATCACCACTCCCAGCAGGATCACTCCCATGCCCAGGATGAACACCATGCCCAAACCGCCCACCGATGATCCGGATCCGTACCCGGGATCCATGGAATCGGAGGCGGTCTTGAAGAACATCACCAGCAGGATGACGCCGCCCAGCAGTGGCGCCAGGAACTTGAAGAAGAAGGCGCGGCCATTGCTGAATGCCTGTGCCCGGAAGAACCAGACGCATGCCAGGGCCGTAATGCCGTAATAGAAGCAGATCATCATGCCCAGCGCCGTGATGGTGTCCCAGAGAGCGTTCTCAGAGGTGGTCCGGGTGATGACGTAGAAAGCTGCGGCGGCAACGCCGGCGGCAATCGTGGCGTAATTCGGGGATTTGAAGCGCGGGCTGACCTTGCCGAAGCGGACCGGGAGTGCCTTGTAGTGACCCATCGCCAGCATGGTCCGCGCCGGAGACACGAACGTGGACTGCAGCGAGGCGGCCGAACTGCTCAGGATGGCGAGGGACATCAGGATGGCGAACGGTCCCATTACCGGCCCGGAGAGGACCGCGAAGATGCTCGACTGGTTGTCCGGATTCCCGGCTCCCAGGCCGGTTTCGCCGACGCCGGCGAAGGACAGCGTTGCCAGCGCAACCGTCATGTAGATCACCACGATCACCACCACGGTTACGGTTGCCGCCCGCCCCGGAGTCTTCTCCGGGTTCCTGGTTTCCTCATTCATGGTCAGGGTGACGTCCCAGCCCCAGTAAATGAAGATGGACAGAGATACCCCGGCAGCAAAGGCTGAGAAGGATCCAACCGCGAACGGGTTAAACCAGTCCGGTGAAATGGCAGTTGCATCAAAAGCGGAGCCGTTGGCCACGTGGCTGAAGGCAGCAACGGCGAACCAGCCCAGCACCAGCAGCTGGAACGCCACCAGCACGTACTGCACGCCCTTGGTGGTTTCCATGCCCCGGTAGGAAATCCAGCAAGCCACAGCGATGAACACCAAGGTGGTGGCGATGTTCAGCGGCAGGTTCTTGCTCAGCTCGCCCAGCTCCGGGTTCCCGAACAGCTGGGCCAGCATGAGATAAAAGAAGTCGACGGCGACAGCTGCCAGGTTGGACAGCACAATGATGGTGGCCGCAATCAGCCCCCAGCCGCCCATCCAGCCGATCCACGGACCAAAGGCGCGCGATGCCCACGTGAACGAAGTACCGGCGTCGGGCATGGCATGGTTCAGTTCGCGGTAGCCAAACGCCACCAGAATCATGGGGATAAAGCCCACCAGGAAGATCGCCGGCAGCTGAACGCCCACCTCCGATACCGTTGGCCCCAGCGCCGCGGTCAGCGTGTACGCAGGCGCGATGCAGGAAACACCGATCACGACGGCGCCGACCAGTCCCACCGCGCCGGCCTTCAGGCCCTTCCCGCTCAGGCCCTTTTCGGCCAGGCCCTTGTCCAGGGCGCCATTCGAGGTGCTGGGTGGCTGTGCTGTCGCTTCTTTGGGGCTCATGGCATTGCCTCTCGTGTGGTCATTCGACGCTGAATGGGTTGGGGCTGGTGCGCTCAGCCGACGGCGGCTGCAGCCTTTTGCGGTGCACCGGAAATGACAGTTGTGGCTGCTGGACCCGCCGCAGCCACAATGCGCGCCGCTGTGCGCTGCCCCATCCGGACCGCGCCGTCCACATGCTGGTAGCCTTCGGCGGCGAGGTCGGACGAGGACCAGTAGATCGGTCCCACGGGGGCGTGCTGGTCCTTGCCATAGCGGTGCAGTCCGCCCAGATCGTAGCTGGCGGCGTACGCACCGCGGGTCCATTCCTCGGAGCCCCAGTCGGATTCGTAGTACACCTCGGGCGCCAAGGCATTGTCCCCCAGGAATCCGGCGATCGACTCCAGCACCACGCGTTTGCGCTCGTCGGCACCCAGCTCGAAGACGGCGTCGGCCTTTTCATCCGAAATGAAGCCCACGAGCGTTCCGCGTGAATCACCGTGGTTGGTGTTGTCGTAGACCTCCTGGACCAGCGAACCGGCGCCGAAGCCCGTGCCGGACAGCCCGTCTTCACGCCAGAACGGCGTGCTGTAGACGGCGTGGACCTTGATCACCAAGCCCAGCGACTGGTGCTGGTGCATCTGGTGCTGCCGCCGCGGAAGCGGCGGGTTAAAGGAGACACGCGAGTAGAGGTTGGGCGGCACGGCCATGATCACAAAGCGTGCGTTCACGGTGGCCCGCTCCGAAACAGCGGTCACGCGGTGGCGGCCGCTGTTTCCGCCGTCGGGGTCTTCGCTCCAGTGGATGCTGCGCACCGGACTGTTAAGTACGACGTCGGCACCCAGTTCCGCTGCCTGCAGCAGGGACACCTGCTGCATCCCGCCGATGACCCGCTTGTCCAGGATGAAGTCCTCATCGGTGAGGTGGCTGAAGGATCCGGCCGAGGCGGCCATCAGGACTGCCTGCAGTGCCGAAAACGCGTGTGCGGGCTTGGTGAGCATGCCGCCGGCGATGAACAGGCCGATGTTGTTGCAGGCCTCCTCGTCGTTGGAGTTCCGGCGCAGCCAGTGGTGGAAGGAGATGGTGTCCAGTTCACGGGCCTTGGGGTGCGCCCAGGGCTCGGTGGCTCCGATTTCCGCGGCGAGGCCGTCCAGAATGCCGATGAGCTTGTCCATTTCCGCGCCGGTGGCTTCACTCACCGGGAAGGAATCACCGGTGTAGCGGGTCTTGCTGCCGTCCGCGCCGACATAGACGGATTCGCCCTCACGGTAGCGGGAGTATGTCTTCAGGCCCAGCTCGTCCAGGAGCTCCAGCAGTGCAGCCTGGTCCGGGGAGACCCACTGGCCCCCGATTTCCAGCATGGCTCCGTCAATGGTGTCAGTCCAGGTCCGGCCGCCCACGCGGTCCCGTGCTTCCAGCACTGCCACGCTCAGGCCGGCCTTCTTCAGCTCGCGGGCAGCGGTGAGCCCGGACGGTCCGGCGCCAACGATCACAACGTCGCGGTCAAGATTCAGCATAATATCCTCTCTGTGGCCGTCCGAGTGACACAAACCACTAAATGAATGCCATTCATTTACTAGAACTATAGCTGTTTCGCGGCCTGCAAGGAAGGCCGGGTGGAATAATGCTGGGGAAACTGCCCGCAGAAAGGCCAGCAATGCCGGCATCACCAGCCGATTCACGAACTACCATGGAGCGCGAACCCATGCCGAAAACCGGTGCGGCGCGGCGCCGCGCTGGGCGGCCCGCCGCAGCCGTCCTGGACCAGGCGGGCATCACGGCAGCAGCCCTGCGTCTGATCGGCAAGAACGGCTACGACGGACTCACCATGGCCGCACTGGCCCGCTCACTTAACGTGGCGCCGTCGGCCCTCTACAACCATGTGGAATCCAAGCGGGACGTGCTCCTGCTCGTGGAAGACCACTTGACTGCCCTGGTGGATGTGACCGCCTTCGCGGCGGAACCCTGGGAGTCCGCGGTGCGGAAATGGGCCTGGAGTTACCGGGACGTCTTCGCGGAGCACACGCCCTTGATTCCAGTCATCGCAGTACTTCCCGTGACTGACGCACCGCAGACCCTCGCCATGTATGAGACCGTCAGCGCCGGATTCCGGGCGGCCGGATTCCCGGAGGAGCGGATCGTGTCCGCCATCGTGGCCCTGGAATCATTCATCTTCGGATCCGCCTACGACGTCACCGCCCCAGACGACATTTTCGATTCCGGCACCATGGCGGAGTCGACGCCGAGCTTCACGGGTGCAGTCCGGAGCCTGGCCGCGCAGGGGCACGAGAAACCTGCGGACGTGGCCTTCAGCCTGGGGCTTGAGGCGCTTATTGCGGGCTTCGGGGCGTTACGGGAGTAGGCGCAGGGCCTTCTCGGCCATCCTGCTCCACCACGCCAGATTCTGCCAGCCACTCTATGGAGCGCCGCCGCATGGCTCGATCATGGAAAGAGAACCATCAGGTCTGAAGCTCGGGGAACTCTGGGAGCGTATTCTCGAACCGCCGGAATGCTCCCTTGGGGTCGATTGCGCGCCAGAGCAGGTCCTTGGCGCGTTCGTCCTGCACGTCCGCGACGAACGATTCCATGTCGCGGTAGGATTCCTGCGGTCAGCATGAGTCAACCGGTGTCCTTCGCATGCTATACCCACGGCTATGGCGCCGGCAGGCCGGATTCGGGCCCCAGCGTAAAAGAAAGGAACCCCGGTCCGAAGACCGGGGTTCCTTTGATTGCGTGCGCGAGGGGGGATTTGAACCCCCACGCCCTTTCGGACACTGGCACCTGAAGCCAGCGCGTCTGCCGTTCCGCCACTCGCGCGCAACTTCTTTTCCATGAATCACGGCCGGTTTCCCGGATCCGCAACCTTGTAAAAGCAGCGAGATCAAGCATAACGGACATCGGCGGCAAAACACCAATTGAGTCCCGGGCGCGGTCAAATTCTGCGCCGGGAGGGGGCCGACGGGAACCACGCAGAGAACTTTTCCGGGGGCCCGGCCGTTGTGGATTAAGGGCATTCACAGGCCTGCCCAGTAGTATCTGATGTAGTAGTGCCCGCCGCTGCCAGGCAGGCCGCCGGGTTCTGAACTGCGTTGTTGGTTGAGTTCCGGAACGAAAACTGCACCGCAGCCGGGGGAAAGGAGAAGGACCATGGGATTGCTGGACAAGGTCGAGCGCGGCATCGAAAAAGCCGTCCGCGGTGTCTTCTCCACCGGTTCGCGCGCCCAGGTGGAACCTGTGGAAATCGCCAGCCGGCTCCGCCGCGAGGTGGACAACAAAGCCCTCACCATTGCCGCCGGCCGCACGCTGGCCCCCAACGTCTTCGACGTCCAGCTCAGTGACGGCGACTTCAAAAGGGCGCAGGAATGGGGCACACCGCTGGCCGAAGAACTCTGCGACGTTGTCATCAACCATGTCCGCAGCCAGGGCTACACCCTGCAGGGCTCGGTGCGGATCTCGTTCCGCCGTTCCGAGAAGTTGCGCGCCGGCGACTTCGAGATCGTCTCATCCACTGAGAAGTCCAAAGCCGGCCCCGGAGTCGCGTCGGCCAGGCCCAACCTGCCGGCGGCCCCCAGCCGCTCGCCCGTGCGGCTACAGCCCGTCCTGGACATCGACGGCCAGCGGTACTCCCTCAATGCCCCGTCCATCGTCCTGGGCCGGTCTTCCGAGGCCGACATCCTGGTTGACGACACCGGCGTATCGCGCCGCCACCTTGAGATCCGCACCGCCAGCGGTGTCACCAGCGCTGTGGACCTTGGCTCCACCAACGGCAGTTACGTCAACGGCCATAAAGTGGCAGGCAGCACAGAACTGACCGACGGCTCCACCATCACGATGGGACGGACAAAGATCATCTTCCGCCTGCTTCCCACCAACCCTGGTGGCCGCCCATGAGCGACCTGACCATCACTGCGCTGCGTTTTGGCTTCCTGATCCTGCTCTGGGTCCTCATCTTCAGCATCGTCTCGGCCATGCGCCGGGACCTGATGGTGGGCCGCAAAGCCGCCGCCGGCACCCCGACCGCCCGGCAGGTCCGCAAAAATCCGGAACTGGCCGAGGCTCCGCCGCAGCCCCTCAAGCAGCAGGCCCACCAACTGGTGGTCATCGAAGGCCCGCTCAAGGGAACCACCCTCCCCCTGGCTGCCAGCCCCATCCTGTTGGGCCGCGCACAGGAAGCCACGCTGGTACTTGAGGACGACTACGCCTCAGGCCGCCACGCGCGGCTTTTCCCGCAAGGCAGCCGATGGTTCATCGAGGACCTCGGCTCCACCAACGGCACCTACCTGGCCGACCAGCAACTTACCCGGGCCCTGCCCGTTGAGCTTGGCGTACCCGTGAGAATCGGCAAGACGGTCATCGAATTGAGGCCATAGCCATGGCCGCTGACCTTCCCGCCGGCGAGGCCATGCCCGTCCAGCGGCCCCTCATCATGCGCTATGCGGCCCGCTCGGATGTGGGACGCATCCGGGCCAAAAATGACGACTCGGCATACGTCGGCCGCCATTTGGCAGTGGTCGCGGACGGAATGGGCGGCCACGCCGGCGGTGATGTTGCTTCCGCCGCCACCGTACTGGACATGCTGCACCTGGACCACGACGACTACGACGGCGATGCCAGCACGGTCCTCGCCGACGAAATCCAGACAGCCAACTCCCTGCTCTCCGAGCTGGTGCACATCAACCCCAAGCTCGCTGGCATGGGCACCACCGTCACATCCCTGCTGCTCGCCGACGGCAAGCTGCACTTCGCGCACATCGGCGACTCCCGGGCCTATCGCCTGCGCGACGGCGAATTTGAACAGATCAGCATTGACCACACGTTCGTCCAGCGACTGATTGATGAGGGCCGGCTCCGTCCCGAAGAGGCCGAGACCCACCCGCACAAGAACGTCCTCATGCGCGTCCTGGGCGACGTTGACGCCAGCCCCGAGCTGGATCTGGACACCCTGGACGTCAAGCCCGGGGAGCGTTGGCTGCTGTGCTCGGACGGGCTCAACTATGTGGCCGGACACGTGGTGGAGCGGACCGTCCGCGAGACAAAGGACCTGCGCGAGTGCGTCGAAACCCTGGTCAACCTGACGCTTGAGGCCGGCTCACCGGATAACGTCACCGTGGTGATGGTGGAAATTACCGAGGAAACGCCCGACGACGTCAGCACCGCCGCCGTCGACATCATCCCTTCCCAGCTGGTCACCGAAGCCCCTGCCGCGGACAACGACGCGGACAGCGCCTCACCGGACCCCGCGGCGGCCGGCGAAAAGCCCGTCGCGGAAGAAGCCGCAGAAAATTCGTCCGCCGCCGAACCGCCGCCCTCCACCGACCCCCACCTCGGCGAGCACCTTTCCGCCGAAGTCCTGCGGCAGGAACTCGCGTCGCGCCCGCACGAACTGGTCGGCGCTGCGGCCACCGCGGCCGAGTCCGGCTCCATCCCCACCATCGCCGGCCGCACCGTGGCCCGACGGGCCGCCACCGTCCTGACGCATAAGGCCGACGCGCCGCTTGCGGAGGCGGATGACGTCCTGGGGCAGCCCAAACCCCGCCGCTGGGTCACCATGTCCATCGCTGCGTTCGTACTGGTGGTGCTGACGGTGGGCCTCTGGCTCGGCTATGCCTGGACCCAGACTCGCTACTACATCGGGGAGTTCGATTCCCGCGTGGCCATCTATAACGGCGTGTCCCAGCGGCTTGGCCCCATCCAGCTTTCAACCCTCGAAGCAGTAACAGAGATCCGGATGGATTCCTTGCCCCAGTTTTCCCAGCAGCGCGTCCGGCAGACAGTTCCCGCGCGTGACCTCTACGACGCCCAGCGGATCGTGAAGAATCTCGAAGGCACCGGCACCATCGCTCCGGCGAATGAGTGCCTTACGCCGTCGCCCGCTCCGGCCGCAACAACTGCGCCGGCGGCAGCAACCACCGCGCCCGCCCCATCGCCGGACCCGTCCGCTCCTGCGGCGGCTCCGCCCCCGTCCGCCTCACCCAGCCCCACTGCCACCTGCGAGGGGGGCCAATGAGCCAGCTCAGCACCATACCCAAACCCCGGCGCAACGTGGAGTTGTTGCTGCTGGTCCTCGCCCTGTCTGTAGGCATCGGCGCCAACATGCTGGTGGGCGTTGACCAGGAGAAGGCGTTCGACTCCGATTTCTGGTTCCAGTCCAGCCTCCTCGCGGTGGCAGCCCTGGTCTTCCACGTGGTCCTGCGGATCCGGGCTAAATATGCTGATCCGGTAATACTTCCTTTGGTGGTCGCACTCAACGGCTTGGGTCTTGCCATGATCCACCGCCTCGACGCCCCCGGGGAGGACACCGGTAACAACCAGCTGCGCTGGACCCTGATCGCCATGGCCGTGGCCATCGGCGTGATCTGGTTCCTCAAGGACCACCGGGTGCTGCGCCGCTTTACCTACATTTCGCTGGCGGTGAGCGCGCTCCTGCTGATTCTTCCGCTGGTGCCCGGCATCTCGGCCGGTGAAATCCTGGGCGCCCGGGTCTGGATCCGGGTGGGTTCCATGACGTTCCAGCCAGGTGAGATCGCCAAGATTACCCTTGCTATATTCTTCGCCGGTTATCTTTCCTCCAACCGCGACCTCATTCTGCTGGCCGGCCGCAAGATCGGCCCGCTGCAGTTCCCCCGGTTCAAAGACATGGGGCCCATGATCACCGCCTGGCTGGTGAGCATCGGTGTGCTGATCTTCCAGCGCGACCTTGGGTCTTCCGTACTGTTCTTTGGCCTGTTCATCGTGATGATCTACGTGGCTACCAGCCGTATCAGCTGGGTAGTGATCGGCGTGGCCCTGATCCTCGGCGGCGGCTTCGTCGCCTCACAGGTCTTCTCGCACGTCGGCCTCCGGATTGACGGCTGGCTGAACGCCTTTACCGAAGAGGTCTATGACCGCTCACCGGGCGGCAGCCACCAAATCGTGCAAGGCCTGTTCGGCATGGCCAACGGTGGCCTGGTGGGAACGGGCTTTGGCCAGGGCCGGCCAAACCTTGTTCCCTTTGCGAACAGCGACATGATCATCGCCTCCCTCGGCGAGGAACTGGGCCTGATCGGGCTCTTCGCCGTCGTCATGATGTACCTGCTGCTGTTCACCCGCGGCTTCCGGGCGGCCCTCGGCACGCGGGATGCCTTCGGAAAGCTCCTGGCCTGCGGGCTCTCGTTCGCGGTGGCGCTGCAGTGCTTCGTCGTCATCGGCGGCGTCACCCGGCTGATCCCGCTGACCGGGCTCACCACACCGTTCCTGGCGGCAGGCGGCTCCTCCCTGCTGGCCAACTGGATCATCGTGGGCCTCCTGCTGATGATTTCGCACACGGCACGTGGCCCCGTCGACACCACACCTTTGCCACCTTCCAAGGGAACTGAACCCCAAGCCGTCGACACACCTACTGAGGCGGTGAAATCCCTGTGAACCAGGCAATCAGGAACGCGTGGGTCGCCGCGATCGCCATGTTCGCCCTGATCTTCGGCGCCATCAGCTACGTCCAGGTAGTGGGCGCCGACGACCTCAAAGTCAACGCCTGGAACAACCGCGCCATCCTTCAGAACTACTGCAACGACCGCGGCGCCATCATCGTGGGCGGAACACCCGTTGCCGAATCCGTCGAAGGTTCGGAACAATGCAATTTCCAGCGGACTTACCCCCAGCCGGCACTTTATGCAGGCCTCACCGGCTACTTCTCGCAGAACTACGGTGCCACCGGCCTGGAAGTAGCGATGAACGACCAGCTGGCCGGCAGCTCAGACCAGCAGTTCTTCGACCGGATCGGCCAGCTCTTCCTGGGCAACCAGCCGAAGGGTGCCTCGGTGGAACTCACCATCGATCCCGCGATACAGAAGCTCGCATACGACCTCATCCCGGACGGCCAGCGGGGATCCATTGTGGTCACCAACCCCAAGACCGGGGCCATCGTGGCCATGGTGTCCAAGCCGTCCTACGACCCCAACCTGATCGCCACCCAGGACCCCAATGCCGAAACCGCCAACATCAATGAGCTGGTCAAGGTCCCCGGCATCAATCTGAACCAGAATGTCAGCGGCCCCACTGGAGAGCTGCTCGCTCCGGGATCGGTTTTCAAGCTCGTGGATACCGCCGCGGCCCTCAGTTCCGGGAAGTACAACAAGGACAGCGTGCTCCCCAACCCGGCCGAGATGCCCTTCCCGGGGATCCAGTACAAACTGCCGAACTACGCCGGGGGCAACTGCTATACGCAGGACACGGCCAGTTTTGCCTTCGCGCTGCAGCAATCCTGCAATACGCCATTCGCTAGCATTGCCATCGACCTCGGACGAGATGCGATCGCCGAGCAGGCGGCAAAGTTCGGCTTCGGCGAGGAGCTGGGCGACCAGCTGAAGCTCCAATACGCCCGAGGCAACGGTTTCCCCGATGACCTGGACCGGCCAGGCCTGGCCCAGTCTGCGATCGGCCAGAAGGACGTGCGCGCCACTCCGCTGCAGATCGCCCTGATGACCGCGGCCATCGCCAACAGCGGCGTGCAGATGAGCCCCAGCCTGGTCAAGACCGTGCGGTCCCCGGACCTCCGGGTCATTGACGAGCCCCAGCCTGACGCGCTCCGGACGTCCACCACCCCGGAAATTGCCCGGCAGATCACCGAATGGATGACCAGTGCGGTGAGCCAGGGCATTGCCCGCGGCGCGGCCGTCCCCGGTGTGCAGGTGGCCGGCAAGACCGGAACCGCTGAACTGGGCAACGGCCTGAACAACTCCTGGTTCACCGGGTTTGCCCCGGCGAACAACCCGGAGGTGGGTGTCACCATCGTCATGGAGGGCGTAGACATCACCACCGGCGCACAGCTAACCAGTCCGAACGCGAAGAAGATTTTTGAGGCGGTGTTGAATAAGTGAGGCCTACAACGGGAATCACCCTCGGCGGCAGATTCCAGCTGACCACGCGGATTGCGATCGGCGGGATGGGAGAGGTCTGGAAGGCAAAGGACCAGGTCCTAGGCCGTATTGTCGCCATCAAGGTACTCAAGGAGGAATACACCGGGGACCCCGGTTTCCTCCAGAGGTTCCGTGCCGAGGCACGCCACACCGCTCTCCTGAACCACGTGGGCATCGCCAATGTCTTTGACTACGGCGAGGAGGATGGCTCCGCGTACCTGGTCATGGAGCTCGTCCCGGGCCAGCCGCTGAGCAGCATCATCGAGCACGAGCAGGTATTGTCCCCCGACCGGACGCTGTCCATGATGGCGCAGACCGCCCGCGCGCTTTCCGTCGCCCATGCCCAGGGGCTGGTCCACCGCGACATCAAGCCGGGCAACCTGCTGATCACCCCCGACGGCCGGGTCAAGGTCACCGACTTCGGCATCGCCCGCCTCGCCGACCAGGTCCCGTTGACGCAGACTGGCCAGGTGATGGGGACCGCCCAGTACCTCGCCCCCGAGCAGGCCACCGGCCAGACCGCGACCGGCGCCTCGGACATCTACTCACTCGGCGTGATCGGCTACGAGTGCCTCACCGGGCACCGGCCGTTCTCCGGCGAATCCCAGATCGCCATTGCCCTGGCCCAGGTCAACGACGCCCCGCCGCCGCTCCCGGAGACTCTGCCCAAACCGGTCCGCGCGCTCCTGATGTCCATGCTGGCCAAGGACCCCAAGAACCGCCCGGCCAACGCCATCAAGCTGTCCGAAGCTGCCGAGGCCATCCGCAATGGCGATATTAGCGCCGCGCACGCGGCCGTTCCCGGTATGTTGCTCTTCGAGGCGACCACCGGCCCCATTACCGCACCGGTGGACATTGCCACGGCACCCACCGGCGTCATCGGCCAGAAGTACAGCAATACGACGTCGACGTCTGCTCTGCCCGTGCTTGGTGCCGCTGCCGGAGGCGCTGCAGTCGGCGCCGTGGCCGCGGGCGCAGCCACAGGAGCCGGGAGCACGCTTTCGCGTGCGGACTCCCTCGCTGCGGAGCGCAGCTGGGTGCAGGAGGGAGAGAAGTACGACGACGAGCCGTCCGACGAGCCCGACCGACGCGATCGCAGCCCCTGGAGGTGGCCGTTGGTCGCCTTGATCGTGCTGGTCCTGTTCGCGCTGGTGGGGTTCTTCCTGACGCAGCAGGGGATTTTTAATCCGGCCAACACCGTCACCGACTCGGCCTCCAGCAACCCGCCGTCCACCAGCGCCAGCCCGTCACAGACCTCGGCATCCGCTACGCCTAGCCCCAGCCGGACCAGCGACCCGCCCGCTCCAACTCCGCAAACGGTTAACATCATTCCCGAGGAATATCTCGGCAAGGATTATCGGACGGTCCAGTCGCAACTGTCCGCTAAAAATCTCGATGTCACCATCCAGTCGCAGGTGGACGCGAATTCCACGCCAAACACCGTCATCGCTTTGTCCCGGACGGGAAGGGTGGAAGTTGGCTCGGCAGTGACAATTACCTACGCCGTCGCACCCCCTGTCCCAACACAGACGCAGTCCTCCGCTCCGCCGTCGTCGCCCCCGACCTCTGCTGCGCCAACATCCGCCCTGCCCAAGTGCAACCCTGGCCAACTGCCCGGTTTGCCGCCTACCTGCGCGCCGTAGCCGTCAGGATTGACAGTGAATGACTCGCCCCGCACCCCGCTGCACCGGGAGGACAGCCTCCCGGTGGACAATCAGCGTGTCCTGAGCGATCGCTACGAACTCGGCGGAATCATCGGCCGCGGGGGGATGGCGGACGTCCACCGCGGAGTCGATACCAGGCTGGGCCGGACAGTTGCCGTCAAGCTTCTCCGCCCGGACATGGCCAGGGATCCGCAGTTCCAGGCGCGGTTCAAACGGGAAGCGCAGTCCGTGGCGGCGCTGAACCACCCTTCCATCGTGGCCATTTACGACACCGGCGAACATACGCGTCCGGACGGCTCGGAGGACAGCGTCCGGGTGCCCTACATCGTGATGGAGTTTGTCGAGGGCAGGACCATCCGCGACCTCATCCGGGCCAAGGAAGTCAGCATTGACCAGGCCATCGACTTCTGCCTGGGGGTGCTCTCTGCCCTTGAATACAGCCACAAGGCGGGCATCGTCCACCGGGACATCAAACCCGCCAACGTGATGTACTGCGAAGGCTCCAATTCCGTGAAGGTCATGGACTTCGGCATTGCCCGGGCCATGGCCGATTCGTCTGCCACCATGACGCAGACCCAGGCCGTGGTGGGCACCGCGCAGTACCTCTCGCCCGAGCAAGCCCGGGGCGAAACCGTGGACGCGCGCAGCGACCTCTACTCCGCAGCGTGCCTGCTGTACGAAATGCTCACCGCCCGTCCGCCCTTTATTGGTGACAGCCCCGTCTCCGTGGCGTACCAGCACGTCCGGGAAATTCCGGAGCCAGCAAGCAGCGTGAACCCGGAGGTCTCCGCCGCCCTAGACAGTGTCCTGGCCAAGGCTTTGCAGAAGAACCGGACGGACCGTTTCCAGGACGCAGCTGCCTTCCGGCGTGCGCTGCGCGCCGCCCGGGCGGGCGTTTCCGTGCCCGCGCTGGCCGCAACCGAAGCCCCCACCGATCCCAACGACCACGTCCCGACGCCGGAACGCCCGCCCGTGACAGAGGCGTTCGGGCTCACCGGTGCCGGATTCCTGGACGATGCCCCCACCGGCCGGCAGCGCCACGCGGACGACACCCGCACTGACGGGAGAGTTCCCGTCATGGCGGCCGCCGTCCAGGAACCGTCGGATGTCGATGAACTGCCCCTCGGATTTGCACCGGAACGTGAGCGGACCGCCCGGCAGAAGTCCCGTCGTCGTGCGTGGATGGCTACCCTGGTGATTTTCACCCTGCTGATCCTTGGCGGCGGCGGTCTCTGGCTGTACAACACCGTGAACCGGCCTGCGCCCTTGCCGCCCCAGGTGAAGATCCCGGCGGTGGCGGCCCTGACGGAGTCGGCAGCCCTGCAGGAACTTTATGGTGCCAACCTGCGTCCGCAGATCAAACGGAACAAGCACGAGACCATACCCAGCGGGACGGCCATCGGCACTGATCCGGTGGCCGGAACCTCGGTTGATCCCAATGCTGAGGTGATCCTGAACATCTCTGAAGGCCCAATCGCGGTCAAGATTCCGGAGGCCCTTCCAGGCCAGACGGAGGCAGCAGCGCGGGACATCCTGCGCCAGAGCGGCCTGCAGGGCGCCGCGTCCACCACCACCGCCAACAGCGCCACCATGCCTGCCGGCAGGGTGATCACCACCAGCCCGGCACCGGGTCAGATGGTGGGTGTGGGCACCACTGTGGAAATCGTCATCTCCACCGGGAAGGTGGCCATGCCTGGACTGATCAACCGCACACGCGCCGAGGCGGAAACGGCACTAAAGGAACTTGGCCTGGTCCCCAACGTCAAGGAAGTGGAGAACTCCGAGGTGGCAGCCGGCGTGGTCACAGGTCAAAGTGAGCCCGTGGATGCCGCCGTCGATCAAGGTAAAACGATCACAATAGAGGTGGCCAAGGAACCGGCCCCGCCGCCGCCACCCACACCCACCGAGACTCCGAGCGCCACTCCAACCAAAAAGGGCTGACCCCCACTCGCTCCTTAAAGCAACGCGGGGTCACTTCGCGCCCATGTTCCCTTTCGGGCTGGGCGCGAGGTGACCCCGCGTTCGTGTGTGCCTGTCAGTGCTGGATGAGCGGGCTGAGCGTGGCGGCACGGGCTGCCGCTCCCGCCATTCCCAGGGACTCGAGCCAGTTGCCCAGCATCTGGTAGCCGCCTTCGGTCAGGACCGACTCCGGGTGGAACTGCACACCGCACAGCGGTGCGGTGCGGTGCTGCAGGCCCATCACGACGCCGGTTGCTGTTTCGGCGGTGATCTCCAGGACGTCGGGGATCGTTTCCCGGATCGCTGCCAGCGAGTGGTAACGCGTCGCTGTGACCGGGGAGGGGAGCCCGGCGAAGACGCTGGTGCCGTTGTGCTCCACCAGGGACGTTTTGCCGTGCATCAGCTCCGGCGCGTGGGTTACGGTGCCGCCATAGGCTTCAGCCAGGGCCTGGTGGCCCAGGCATACACCGAACATCGGCTTGTTGTTCGCGCCGCACCACTTGATTAGCTCAATGCACACACCCGCTTCGGCGGGGTTCCCCGGACCGGGTGAGATGAGGACGCCGTGGCGCGTTTGGGTCAGCTCGATGGCTTCGGCGAGGGTCACGTCGTCGTTGCGGACAACGGTGGTCTCGGCGCCGAGTTCCTGGAGGTAGCCCACCAGGGTGTAAACGAAGCTGTCGTAGTTGTCTACGACCAGGATTTTGGTTGTGGTCATGGCTGGCTTGCAGAACCAATCGTTGAGTCGGTGAATGCGGTGAACCCGGACATCCAGGGGAACAGGAAGTGAACCATCAGGATCAGTGCGCCGGCGATGAGCACCAGCGACGTGAAGATCCGGAGCCAGAGGGGACCCGGCAGGTGGCGGAAAATCCAGCCGTACATACTCAGCTTCCTCCCACCGCTGCCACCACCTGGGCAGCGATCTCAGCGGGCGGCCCCGCCGAGGCAGGCCGCCAGCTGTCCAGCAGCGCGTAGGCGATGATGCGTTCCTCGGCGCCGAAGCGCGGATTGCAACTGGTCATGGTGAGGAAGCTTTCGGTGGGAGTGACGCCGGGGCGGGTGGGGACCGGTTCCAGGACATCGGTCCGGGACGGCATCACAATCTGGTTGTTGCGAAAGACATAAATGTAATAGCCGGCCTTGGTCTGGACGTAGATTTTGTCCCCCGGGACAAGGGTGTGGATATTGTCCAGGACGGCACCGTGGGTCTGCCGGTGACCGGCCACGGCGAAGTTCCCGACGGCGCCTGGCATGGTTGTGTTGGTGTAGTGGCCAAGCCCCAGCGTATCCAGGACATCCCCGGTGGTTCCCTGCACGATGGGCCGGGTGTAGTTGGTGCCAAAGCGCGGGATGTACATGATGCCGATGGTGCCGGCATGGCCTGGTGCCGCGGAAACAGCCGGGGCACCGTAATCCACGGGCGCCGCCGCTGGGTTCGGTTCCGGGACTGCGGGCACTGTACCGCGCAGCCCCTGGGCGAATTCCTTGATGACGGCGCTCTGCTTGGCGTCGGATTCGATGTTGGTCCACCACAGCTGCCAGCCCACAAAGAGCAGGAGGATGATGCCGGCCGTGATGAGCAGTTCGCCGAGCACCTGCACGGTTGCACGCAGAATAGTGGCGCCGGTGCCCGGAACAACGGCGGGCCTCGCCTTCTCCTGCAATACCACGCGTTCTCCTCCGGGGTGGCCGCGATGGGCGTTTGAGTGCCCAGAACTACGGCTAGAATTGACTGCTAGTAAGAATCCAGATTTGACCAAGATCGCGCAGACCGCTGGCAACTTCCTTCTTGCAGGATATCAAGCCCGAGACGCCGAGCTTGATCCAGTCCGCCAAGGAGAGCACGTGCCCGAGCCAAAGCCACGCAAGAAGACTTCCAACGCCGCGCAGCCCGCTTCCGGGGCGCAGACGTACAAGCCCAACGCTGTCTGGTTCAAACCGGTGATGTTCGGACTGATGATCATCGGACTCTTCTGGATCATCACGTTCTACATCAGCGAGGGCCGGTTCCCAGTACAGGCCTGGGAGTCGTGGAACATCGTGGCCGGCTTCGGCATTGCCATCATCGGCTTCCTGATGACCACACGCTGGCGTTCCTGACCCTGGCGGCAGGACCTGTATGACTCCCGCGGCCGCCGCCCAGCCCCGAAACGAGGGTGTGGACGGAACCGTCCTGGGCGACGACGGCCTCGTCCGTCCGCCGTGGGCCGCCGTGGATCCGCTGTTGCGCGAGTACTACGACTCCGAATGGGGCCTGCCTGTCCGGGACGAACAAGGCCTCTACGAGCGCATCTGCCTTGAGGGCTTCCAGGCAGGTCTCTCCTGGGCCACCATCCTCCGGAAGCGCCCTGCCTTCCGTCAGGCTTTCCTCGACTTCCAGCCGGACGCTGTTGCCGCTTTTACGGAAGCGGATGTTGAGCGCCTGCTCCAGGATCCCCGCATCGTCCGCAACCGGCTCAAGATCCGTGCCGCCATCACCAATGCCCATGCCACCATCGCGCTTCGCGAGCGGGAAGGCCTGGTTGACTTCGTCTGGCAGTTCCAGCCCCCAACCACTCCCCAGCCGGTCACGCACGCGGAGATCCCCACGCAGTCACCGGAATCGGTGGCGCTGTCCAAGGCGCTGCGGAAGCACGGATTTTCGTTCGTTGGCCCCACCACTATGTTTGCACTGATGGAAGCCATCGGCATGGTGGACACCCATCTTCTGGACAGCCACCGGCGCGGTTCTTCAGGCGTCTGGACGGATTGACCAGCATCGGGCGGCCGGCTGACCGGGCGCCCCGCCGCTGGCTGACCGAATATCCCGTGGGTTAAGCCTCCAGCTGTTGGGAAAGTTATCCACAGTGTGCATAACTTTCCCGGCGCCGGAAGCCATAGCCGCCCGTGCGGGCCACGGCGCGGGACCGGATGCACGGCGCTCGGACGGACAGTTATTAACAGTGTGGATTAGCTGTGGATAAACTCACGCTGTTAGTAGCCGTCCGCCTAATAACTGTCCGCCGGAACGCGACGTCCTTGGTGTCCGCCTCCCCGGAGGACACTCAGCAGTCCGCTCAAGGCCTGGGCCGTCTCTGCTGTTTGCTACCGGAGCGGTACCCGCTCAGCGGATCCGGCGGACCGGATGGTGACTGGTGACGGACACCCGGTTAAAGGCGTTCATGCTGATCACCAGCCAGCTCACCACCGAAAATTCATCGGCGCTGAGGTGCTGACGGGCGTATCCTTCCTCAAGCTCGCGGGCCCGGTGGTCCGGCAGCTCGGTGATGCATTCGGCCAGCACCAGCGCCGCCCGCTCCTTGTCCGTGAACAGGGCCGTCTCCCGCCATGCCGGCAGGACAGCGAGCCGCTGGTGGCTCTCCCCGGCATCCACGGCGTCCCGCACGTGCATGTCGAGGCAATAGGCGCAGCCGTTAATCTGCGAGGTCCGCACGTTGAGCAGTTCAATAGTCTTGCGGTCAATCCCGGCCGCGTCGGCGGCTTCGCGCACTTTCAGCCCCAGACCGTTGAGGGCACGCCATACCGCGGGGTGCTGCTTGTCGAGGTAGATGTGCTGGGTTGTGGCGTTGGCGCTCAAGGCGGTCCTCCTGGCTGGGATCTTGTTGGGTTCGGTTGCTGCGTACGAACACCCTCCCACAGACAGGTGTTTTCCACTTACTAACACTGGACTACCCACAACTTATCCACAGTTGTGGACAACAATCCACAGGGCGGGTCGGCGGTACCTCCTCAGGTGCCCCAGTCTGGGAAACACTGAAGGTTAACTACATGTCTGTAAGTTATTAACACTGTGAATAACCCTGTTGATACGGGCGGCCTGGATCCCCTCCTGTTGGCGCGCAATGCGGGAAATGGCCAAGATATCCACAGGCCGGGCTTATGCGGCGTGTTTTTCCACTTAACCACAGGCGCTTCCCCAGGTGTTGTCCACAATTGTGGACAACGAGAGGATCAAATCCGGGAAAAGGGCGGACATTCGGGCGCAGGGGACCATCGCAATCCTGAACTACATCCGTGTAAGTTACCAACAGTGTGGATAACACCTGTGGATAACTTTGAACGTGGGTGAGAGCCCATAGCGGCCGCGGCCTGGCCTTCGCCCCGGCGGCTGGGCTCAGACCGGAGGTCCACCCGGCACGCGCGGCGGCGCCGTGCGGAAGCGCAGTGCGGAGGCTTCACGGGGCACAGCAAAAACCCCGCTGTCCGCTGGGACACCGGGGTCTTGAAGTGGTCAGTAGGAGGTGGGCCCGAGGACCCGGGCGCTCAGCCGGCCGTGACGCGGAGCCAGCTCGCCAGGGCCAGCAGGAGAACCACTGCGGCCAGTCCGGTCGCGTGCAGCAGGCCCTGCCGCGGGCCCCGGGGCGTGTACGCAATCACCGCAGCGCAAAGGGCTCCGGTAACAAGCCCGCCCAGGTGCGCCTGCCAGGCGATCTGGGGGACCACGAATCCGATCACGCCGTTGATGGCGATCAGGATCCACAGTTGCCGTGTATCCCCGCCACGGTGCCGCTGCACCAGGAGCATCGCCCCGAAGAGTCCAAAGATGGCACCCGAGGCGCCCACCACTCCGGCAAGAGGCACGCCAGGCACGTAGCCGGGAGTGAGGAGAAGGTAGCCGACGGAGCCCCCGATGGCGGAGATGAGATACAACGCCAGGAAGCGGACGCGGCCCAGGAGCGGTTCGAGTGCTTGGCCGAAAATCCACAGCATGTACATGTTCAGCACAATGTGGAGGATGAATCCCTGTGAGTGCAGGAAAGCCGCCGTCAGCATCCGCCAGGGTTCGAACTCACCAAATTCGGGAGTGGCAAACACATTGGCGAACGCCAGGTTCTGGTAGATCCACTCGCCGGGAACCACCCATTGCAGAACGTACATCACCGCGCACAGGGCGATAATTCCGAATGTCACCACGGGTTTGCCGGTTGCCACGGCGCCGCCGTAGACAGTCTTGACGCCCGGCGTCGTCCGCCTTGTTTCGTTGACGCAGTCAACACACTGGAATCCGACGGCGGCCGCCCGCTGGCAGTCCGGGCACGCTGGACGCCCGCAGCGCTGGCAGCGCACATAGGAGGGCCTGTCCGGATGCCTGGGGCACACCGGAACCTGCGCGGACGGCTCAGCCGCCGGAATTCCGTAGCTCATGCGATGGGTTAGAGCTGCTCGATGTCGATGCTGTTGATGGTGACGTCCTCAACCGGGCGGTCACCCATGCCGGTGCGGACGCCCTCGATGGCGTCGACGACCTTCTTGGAGTCCTCGTCAGCAACCTCGCCGAAGATGCTGTGCTTGCCCTGCAGCCAGTCGGTGGGGATGGTGGTGATGAAGAACTGTGAGCCGTTGGTGCCCTTGCCCGCCTGCACGCCGGCGTTGGCCATGGCCAGCTTGTACGGGGCGTTGAAGCTGAGTTCGGGGTGGATTTCGTCGTCGAACTTGTAGCCGGGTCCGCCCACGCCACGGCCCAGCGGATCGCCGGCCTGGATCATGAAGTCCTTGATGATGCGGTGGAAGATGGTGCCGTCGTACAGCGGCGTGCCCGTCTTGTCCTCGCCCGTCTCGGGGTGGGTCCATGCCTGCTCGCCGGTGGCGAGGCCGACGAAGTTTTTGACCGTCTTCGGGGCGTGGTTCCCGAAGAGGTTGACGACGATGTCGCCGAGGCTGGTGTGAATGGTTGCTTTTGCAGTTGCGATGGCAGTCATACGGCCCATTCTTTCACGGCGGGTCAACGCGGAAAGCGGCTTGACCGGGAGTTCCGCGCTCGGTGAAATCAGCTGGAAATCCGCGGGAAGAATAGCCGGTGCAGGTCAATCCACGTAGGCTAACAACAGAACCGTCACATTAATCGGGAGGTAGTTGTGAATAAATCGGATCGTATTGCCCGTGACCTTGAACAGTCAGTCAACAACGCAGTTGAGTATGCAAAGGACTGGGCATCCCCCCGTGTGGAAGCAGCAGTGGATTGGGCAGTTCCCCGCCTGCAGCACAGCCTGGACACCGCATCCCCCAGGATTCAGGAAGGGCTCAAGACCGCGGCGCACAACCTTGCCGACGGCGTCGCAACAGTGACTCCGCGCATCCAGGAGGGGCTGGCCCAGCTCGCCCCGAAAATCCACGACGCCGTTGAGGTCGCCACCCCGCGCCTGCACGAAGCCCTGGACAAGGCCACCCCGGTCATCCAGAACGCCCGGGACCGTGTGGTGGTGGAATACCTGCCGCGCCTTTCTGACCAGATCGGCCACGCGTCCGACGCCGTGCACCGCACCTTGGAAAGCGCGCCGTCACACGTGGACGCCGTGGCCAAGAGACTCTCCGACTCCGGTGTGGTGCACTCCCTTCAGGAGCAGGCACAGACGGCCGGCACCCAGCTCAAGGCCGCCGCGCACGAAGCCGGTAAGGCAGTAGGCATCCAGATCGCGGAGCCCCAGAAGCCAAAGAAGCGCGGTTGGCTCGTGTTCGGGATCATCGCCGCAGCCGTCGCCGCCGGTGTAGCGGCCTGGAAGGCCTCCAAGCCCGTGGAAGACCCGTGGAAGACTCCTTCTCCTGTCACGCCCACTCCGGCACCGGTTCCTGCCACCACCCTGAACGACGCCAAGGATACGGCCGAGGACGCGGCCAGCAAGGCTGCAGCAGCCCCGACTTCGGCCGCTGACGCCCTGGCCGACCAGGCAGAAGATGTTGCCGGGGACTCCAAGGACACGGCGGAGGACGCAACGGAGAAAGCCAAGCACGTCGCCGATGCCAAGACCGCCATCAAGAACATTGCGGCCAACATGAATGGCTCCGTGGACAAGACCAGTAACTAGCACTTCCGGCGCCGTCGCGCCGTCCATTGAAGGGGCTCCGCCTGGTGCGGGGCCCCTTCAGTGTTTTCCCAGTGTTTGTCCGGACTTGACCGGCCACTGGCAGGACAAATCCCGATCGGTGCTAAATTTGAACTGATGTCAGCCGATAAATCCTCTGGGGATGCCTTGAACGACGCAGCACAGCTGCCGCGCGTGTCCATTGTCATCCCGGCCTATAACGAGGAAAGTGTCATCCGGCAGTGTCTCATCGCCGCGGTGTACCAGTCGGTGCCGGCCCACGAGATCATCGTGGTGGACAACCTCTCCACCGACCGCACCGCCGCCATCGTGGCGCAGATGCAGCTGGAATATCCGGAAAGTCCCATCATCCTGCTCAGCCAGGACCGGGACCAGGGCCTGATTCCCACCCGAAATTTTGGCCTCAACCACGCCACCGGCGACATCCTGGGACGCATCGACGCCGATTCGGTTGTCGAGCCGGACTGGGTGGAGCAGGTCCAGAAGGCCTTTTTTGACCCGTCAGTCCAGGCAGCCACCGGACCGGTGGTCTACTACGACATGCCGATGCGCCGGTTCGGGCTCAAGGCAGACGACAAGATGCGCCAGCTGATGCTCAAGCTCGCCAAGCACCAGTACCACTTCCTGTTCGGCTCCAACATGGCCCTGCGCGCTACGGCATGGGAAACCATCCGGGACGAAACCTGCCGTGATGAGAAGGACGAGATGCACGAGGACATCGACCTCTCCCTGCACCTAGCCGACCACGAACTCAAAGTCCAGTACTGGCCCCAGATGGTGTCCGGGATGTCCGCCCGCCGGCTCGAGGATTCACCGCGGGACTATCGGTATTACGTGACCCGCTTCGACCGTACCTACAAGGCGCACAACGTCAAGAAGATGGCCCTCAAGGCACCCATGGTGGTGTTCTTCTCGGTCTACTTCCCGGCGAAGCTCCTGCGGGCGATCCACACGGTCAACACCGCCCAGCCTGTACGCCGCGGCGGACAATAAGCCCGTCTCACGGCCCGGCGTCAGTCCGTTCCGAGTTCAGCCAGACGGTCCGACGGCGGTTCCTCCGCACGCGCGCCGGAGCCTTCGCGCCGCTTCCTGAAGCCTGACCGCTGTCCCAGAACCACGACGGCGAGGCCAACGAGGATGAGCCCCAGCCCGCCGTAGGTGCCGGCGGGCAGTGTCTCGTGAAGGAAGACCGCGGCCAGGACGGCTGCGCCGGGGATCTCCAGCAGGATGATCATCGACACCAGCAGCGGGCTCATCGTGGCCAGCAGGTGGTTAAAAGCTGTGTGACCTACCAGTTGGGCACACACGGTGATGGCCAGGATCCCAACCCATCCAACGGCGTCGAACCCCACCAGCGGCTGGCCACTGAAGAGCGCCAGCACCGCCACAATAGCCGCGCACATCCCATAGCAGAACGTGGTGTACGTTCCCGTGGTCATGGTCTGACGGGCCTTGCCGCCGGCAAGCGTGTAGAGGCCGGCCAGGGCTCCGCCAGCGACGGCCAGCAGGTCGCCCAGGAGCGCGTCAGGCGAGGATCCCATGTCGAACCCGGTAATGGTGACAACGCCACCAAAGGCGATCCCGAGCCCTGCCAGCACCTGCCAGCGGTGCCTGGTGCCACGGAAGAGCTGGAAAACAGCAATCCAGGCCGACTGCAGGCAGACCAGGGCGGTGGCGGCCGCGACGGAGGTGAGCTGGAGGGACGTGATGAAGCAGGCAAAGTGGAGGGCCAGGGCTACGGCGGCCAGCAGCGACCAGCGAAACTCCGGTCCGGTGATCCGGCCGAACTGCCGGGGTTCGCGGAGCAGAGTGGGGGTGGCCATCACGGCAGCCCCGATGGCATTGCGCCAGAAGGCGATGGCGAGGGCGCTGACGGTGGTGGCACCGAGGGTCGCGGCGATCAACGGCCCCGACGACGCCACGCCCAGGACCCCAACGGCCGCAAGAAGAAGGTTCACCGTTCAACCCTACTGTTCTGCATTAACGAAAAAGTCCCGGACAGCATTTCGGCTGTCCGGGACTTCCTTATGGTGGAGGCACGGGGACTCGAACCCCGAACCCCCTGCTTGCAAAGCAGGTGCGCTACCAATTGCGCCATGCCCCCATAAGAAGCAACCCTTCAATCATACCCTAGAACCGTGGAGCCTTATGCAAGGTCCCGGTCCGGGAATCCGGGCTATTCGACCTTGTCGGTCGACTGGCTCCAGACTGTTTTCCGGGCCTCGGATTCCTGCGCTTTCCTGTAAATCAGGACGCCTGCGATCGCAGCTGCAAGTACCAGCAACTTCTTCACATGCTCCCCGTTCCGGTCCCGCCTGCCGTGAAGCAAACCAAACCTTCCTTCGAACCTGCACAGGTTCCGTGGGCGTACCAGGACTTGAACCTGGGACCTCTTCGTTATCAGCGAAGCGCTCTAACCGCCTGAGCTATACGCCCCGATGCCTCATCGGGCCGAGACATGACTTTACAGCACATCCCGGCCCGATCTCAAATCGAGGCATTTCGCCGGAGAATTTCCGGTGAAATTATGGGTTTTCAGTCGTCCGTGAGGGTAACGCCGATGCCGCCAACAAGCGTTGCGGAGATGTTGTAAAGCACCGCTGACAGCATGGACAGCGCCGTCAGCAGGACAACGTTCACCACGGCGATGATGGTGGCAAAGGAAGCCACCTGGCCCAGGGATGCGACCTTCTTCAGTTCGAACCCGCCGCCTTCGGAGCCTGCCAGGGTGCCCAAGAGGCTGTCCACCTGATCAAAGATTCCGGTGAGGTCCAGGACAGTCCAGAGGACGATGGCGGCCACGACGGTGACGATTCCCAGCGCCACCGACAGGAGGAATGCCATCTTCAGGACCGACCAGGGATCCACCTTGCTGACCAGCAGCCGTGCACGCCTGACCTTGGCCTTTGGTGCAGGCTTGACCAGGCCGGGCTGGCCCTGCGGAGACCGGCCCTGCACTGGGCGCTGGCTGGTCTGGCCTGCCGGAGGCCTGCCCTGCCCGGCACGCTGTCCTGCCTGGCCTGCCGGAACCCGATCCTGCGCAGGGCTCTGGCTGGGAAGGGCGGGACGCTGCCCCGGCGCGCCGGTAGGGGCCGGTGGACGCTGCTGCGGACGGACGGGGGCGTTCACCCGAGGTGCTGCCGCGGGCGGCGGCGTTCCGCCGGGGACATTGCTGCTCGGTTTGGGATATGAGTCGGGATTACTCACTCGTTACCTCCGGTGTAGTCTTCGTTCGGCTCAGCGTCGCCGGAGGCGTCCTCTGACTCAACCGCCGGTGATGTGTCTGCCTTTGATGCTGACCCTGCGGATCCCTCGGGGGACCCGGCCTCTTCAGCCAACGTTACGTCATCGTCCGTGAATTCTTCGCCCTCGAGGCCGCGTTCACTGTTCCGGGCCACTTCAATGATGCGGTCGTTCTTGTCCGGCTTTGCGAAGATAACGCCCATGGTGTCGCGGCCCTTGGCAGGTACGCCGGCCACTGATGAACGGACAACTTTTCCGCCTTCCATGACCACCAGGACCTCGTCCTCTTCCTGGACAATCAGGGCGCCCACGAGGTGGCCCCGTTCCTCCTGGTATTTGCCCACCTTGATGCCGAGGCCGCCGCGGCCCTGCAGGCGGTATTCCTCCACAGCGGTGCGTTTGGCGTACCCGCCCTCGGTGACGACAAAAACAAACGAACCGTCCGTGACGACGTCGGCCGCCAGCAGTTCATCGTCCTCGCGGAACTTCATGCCGGTGACACCGGACGTGGCCCGGCCCATGGGACGCAGGGCATCGTCGGTGGCGGTGAAGCGGATGGACTGGCCCATGCGGGAAACCAGCATAAGGTCATCCGTTTCGGAGACCAGCTGGGCGGAAACCAGTTCGTCCTCGTCGCGCAGGTTGATCGCGATGACGCCGGCGGAGCGGTTGGTGTCGTAGTCCTCCAGCCGGGTTTTCTTGACCAGGCCGCGCTTGGTGGCCAGCACCAGGTAAGGAGCCTGCTGGTAGTCCCTGATGTCCAGGACCTGGGCGATGTGTTCGTCCGGCTGGAAGGCCATCAGGTTTGCGACGTGCTGGCCCTTGGCATCACGGCCGGCCTCCACCAGTTCATAGGCTTTCGCCCGGTATACGCGGCCGAGGTTGGTGAAGAACAGGAGCCAGTGGTGGGTGGTGGTCACGAAGAAGTGCTCCACCACGTCGTCGCCGCGGAGCTGGGCGCCCTTGATGCCCTTGCCGCCGCGCTGCTGCGACCGGTAGTTGTCGCTGCGCGTGCGTTTGACGTAACCGCCGCGGGTGATGGTGACAACCATTTCCTCTTCGGGGATCAGGTCCTCCATGGACATGTCGCCGTCGAAGCCCATCAGGATCTTGGTGCGGCGATCATCACCGTGCTTGGCCACGATCTCGCCCAGCTCGGTGCTGATGATTTCGCGCTGGCGTTCCTCGGAGGCAAGGATCGAGTTGTACTCGGCGATCAGGGCCTCGAGTTCGGAATGGCGGTCCTGGATCTTCTGGCGTTCCAGGGCTGCCAGGCGGCGCAGCTGCATGTCCAGGATGGCCCGGGCCTGCAGTTCGTCGATGTCCAGCAGTTGCATCAGTCCGTCGCGCGCGGCTTCGGTGGTGTTGGACGCACGGATGAGCGCGATGACTTCATCCAGCGCGTCCAGTGCCTTCAGGAGCGCACGCAGGATGTGCGCCTCTTCTTCGGCCTTGCGCAGCCGGTAGCGGGTCCGGCGCGCAATGACGTCCATCTGGTGCGTTACCCAGTGGCGGATGAAGGCGTCCAGGCTCAGCGTGCGCGGAACCCCGTCGACGATGGCCAGCATGTTGGCGGAGAAGTTGCTCTGCAGCTCGGTGTGCTTGTAGAGGTTGTTCAGCACCACCTTGGCCACGGCATCGCGCTTGAGCACAATGACCAGCCGTTGGCCGGTACGGCCGGAGGTCTCGTCGCGGAGGTCCGCGATGCCGGAGATCTTGCCGTCCTTGACCAGTTCGGCGATCTTGATGGCCAGGTTGTCCGGGTTGGCCTGATACGGCAGTTCGGTGACCACCAGGCACGTGCGGCCCTGGAGTTCCTCGACGTTGACCACCGCGCGCATGGTGACGGAGCCGCGGCCCGTCCGGTACGCGTCCTCAATGCCTTTGTGGCCGAGAATGGTTGCGCCGGTGGGGAAATCGGGTCCCTTGATACGGAGGAGCAGCTCTTCGAGCAGCTCCTCGCGGGTGGCCGTTGGATTGGCCAGGTACCACTGGACGCCGTCAGCCACTTCCCGTAGGTTGTGCGGCGGAATGTTGGTGGCCATGCCCACGGCGATGCCGGAGGATCCGTTGACCAGCAGGTTGGGGAAACGCGCCGGCAGGATGGTGGGTTCCTGGTTCTTGCCGTCGTAGTTGTCCTGGAAGTCGACGGTTTCCTCGTCGATGTCCCGGACCATCTCCATGGCCAGCTGGGCCATTTTGGTTTCGGTGTACCGCGGGGCGGCAGCACCGTCGTTGCCCGGCGAACCGAAGTTGCCTTGGCCAAGGGCCAGCGGGTAGCGCATGGTCCAGTCCTGGATCAGGCGGACCAGCGCATCGTAGATCGCGGTGTCGCCGTGGGGGTGGTACTGGCCCATGACCTCGCCCACCACACGGGCGCACTTGTTGAATGATCGCTCCGGCCGGTAGCCGCCGTCGAACATCGCGTACAGCACGCGGCGGTGCACGGGCTTGAGGCCGTCGCGCACGTCGGGAAGGGCGCGGCCCACAATAACGGCCATGGCGTAGTCCAGGTACGAGCGCTGCATTTCCGTCTGCAGGTCCACCTGCTCCACACGGTCAACCAGCACGTCGCCTTCAAGAACGGTTTCCGGAAGATCGGCGGATTCCGCCGGGTTCTCGGGTGTCTCGTCACTCATCGTTTTATATTTTCCGTTTCAGGTATATGTCGGACTTGGAATATCTACTCGGCGACCCGGGTTCAGATATCCAGGAACCTGACGTCCTTGGCGTTCTGCTGGATGAAGTTTCGGCGGGACTCCACGTCTTCGCCCATCAGCGTGGAAAAAGTCTGGTCCGCTGCCAGCGCATCGTCCATGGTGACCTGTAGGAGGGTCCGGTGGTCCGGATCCATGGTGGTGTCCCAGAGCTCGGTGTAGTCCATCTCGCCCAGGCCCTTGTAGCGCTGGATGCCATTGTCCTTCGGGATACGGCGGCCGGCGGCCTGCCCGGACAGCAGCTTGGCATCGCGCTGCTTGTCACTGAAAACGTAGTCGTGAGGCGCGTTGGACCACTTGATCCGGTACAGCGGGGGCTGTGCCAGGTAGACGTAGCCGTTTTCGATCAGCGGGCGCATGTAACGGAACAGCAGCGTCATGAGCAGCGTGGTGATGTGCTGGCCGTCAACGTCGGCATCGGCCATCAGCACGATCTTGTGGTACCGAAGCTTGCTGAGGTCAAAGTCCTCGCCGATGCCGGTGCCGAACGCGGTAATCATGGACTGGACCTCGGCGTTGCCCAAGGCCTTGTCCAGCCGGGCGCGCTCGACGTTCAGGATTTTGCCGCGCAGGGGCAGAATGGCCTGGGTTTCAGGGTTGCGGCCGCGCTTGGCGGAACCGCCGGCGGAGTCGCCCTCCACGATGTACACCTCGCAGCGGGCGGGGTCCTTCGAGGAGCAGTCGGAGAGCTTGCCGGGCATGCCGAAGGATTCCAGCGGGCTCTTGCGGCGGGCGTTGTCGCGGGCCTTCCGAGCGGCCATGCGGGCCTGAGCCGCGGAAATTGCCTTGCGGATAACATCGCGGGCGGGGCCGGGGTTGCGTTCCAGCCAGTCGCCCAGGCCGTCGGTGACAACGCGCTGAACGAAGCCCTTGACCTCGGAGTTGCCGAGCTTGGTCTTGGTCTGGCCCTCAAACTGTGGTTCGGCCAGCTTCACCGAGATGACCGCGGTGAGGCCTTCACGGATATCATCACCCGTGAGGTTGTCGTCCTTTTCCTTGATGATGCTCTTTTCCCGCGCGTAGCGGTTGATGAGGGAGGTCATCGCGGCGCGGAAACCCTCTTCGTGGGTGCCGCCCTCGTGGGTGTTGATGGTGTTGGCGTAGGTGTGGACGCTCTCGGAATACGCGTTGGTCCACTGCATTGCCATTTCCAGCGCTATATGCCGTTCCTTGTCCTCGGTTTCGAAGGAAATGACGTCCTCGTGGACAACATCAACCTTCTTGCCAGAGTTCAGGTGCTTCACATAGTCCAGGAGGCCGTCGTTGTACTGGTACACCACGGTGCGGTGCTCAGCGGTGACCTCACCTTCAGTGACCACCACATCAAGGTTAAGATCCTCATCGGTGTCCGCGTTCGCCGCTGCGGTGCGCTCGTCCGTGAGGGTGATCCGCAGGCCCTTGTTCAGGAAGGCCATCTGCTGGAAGCGGGCGCGGAGCGTCTCGAAATCAAACTCGGTGGATTCGAAAATACCAGCGTCCGGATAGAAGGTCTGGGTGGTGCCGGTGGTGGCGCTCTCTTCACCCTTGACCAGCCCGCCCTGGGGCTTGCCGCCGTCGGCAAAGGACATCCGCCAGACGTTGCCCTGGCGCCGGACTTCAGTGTCCACCCTGCTGGAGAGCGCGTTCACCACGGAAATACCCACACCGTGGAGGCCGCCCGAGACCGCGTAACCGCCGCCGCCGAACTTGCCCCCGGCGTGCAGGATGGTCATAACAACCTCAACAGTGGGCTTGTGCTCGGTGGGATGCATGTCCACCGGGATTCCACGGCCATCATCTACAACCTTGACGCCGCCGTCGGCCTGCAGGACTATTTCGATGTGCGTGCAGTACCCGGCCAGCGCCTCGTCAACAGAGTTGTCCACCACTTCATAGACCAGGTGGTGCAGGCCGCGCGGTCCGGTAGAGCCGATGTACATGCCCGGGCGTTTCCGGACGGCTTCGAGACCCTCAAGTACGGTGATGTCGCTTGCGCCGTATTCCCGGGGTGTCACGGCCTCCGCCGGCGTATCGGGGGTAGGGACGTCCTCCGCTGCGCGTTCCACTGCCTGGGTATCTGTATTGTCGTTAGCCACAGGTGCTGTCGACTCCTCTTTTTCGATGATGGCCGGCGGCAGCCTTCCATGGGAAAGCATCCGCCAACAGGCACAAGCTGATGGCGCTGACGGATACGTCGACGTGCGGGACCGAAGTCCGCCTGCGGAGAGCGTGCGGAAAACGGACTCAGTCAACGTTTCACCGGCGCCCAGTTATCTGCTGTGATTCTATCGTGAAATGGGCCGCAGACCCGCATTCCGGCGGGCGTCGCGGGACCCGGATGTGCCTATGCGAGGCCATTGACCCCACCTAGGGCGCCCTCGCGGTCCTGCCGCCGGGTTCCTATACGCCCCAAGGGCGTTAGACCGCCCTACACGCCGCCGGACGAATATTCAAGAGCCGACGGCGGCGGCTAGCCGTAGGTATCGCGCGGCCCGCGGCCGTTGACGGTACGTCCGCCCTTGCGCCAGCTGGGTGCCGACGGTCCGAGCACCTGGATGCTGGTGACCACGCCATCGCCCAGCTCCGTGCGGAATTTCTCCAGCAGGCTGTTGCTCAGCAACCGCAGCTGCGTGGACCAGGCTGTCGAGTCGCACCGCACGTGAAGCGTGGTATCGGTGAAGCTCTCCGGGGTGCAGTGCGCTGAGATCTCCGGGCCGACCAGCGTGGCCCACTCTGCCATGACCGAACCCACCGCTACCGGCGAGCTCCAGCCACGTTCGGCCACGAGGCGTCCCACTACTTTGCCGAGCCCCAGCGGATCACGGCCGGTGGAGTGGAACTGGCTGAAACCCCGGGTATCGCGGATCCCACGTTTTGTCTTGGCGGCGCCGGCCTTGAGGGGTGCCTTTCGGCGGATTTCGCCGCGCGCTGCCGCGGCCTCCCGCATGCGGTTCAGCGCCGCCTGGGGCGCATCGATATTGTCAGGATCACGGCCGGGCTGCAGCCCGCCCTTTTCATCCTTATTCATCGATTCCTCCCGGAATGACCTTCACCCGCCGGCCGGAGAGTTCCTCCGGGATATCGGCGTCGACTGCGGCGGTCACCAGGACCTGTTCCGCGCCGGAGACTATTGCCGCCAGTTTACGCCGTCGCTGCACATCGAGCTCGGCGAAAACGTCGTCGAGGATGAGGATCGGGGCAGACCCGCCGGTCCGTGCATCATCGAGCATGACGTAGTAGGAGGCGAGCCGGAGGGAGAGGCACATCGACCAGGTTTCGCCATGCGAGGCGTACCCCTTGGCGGGCGCTTCGCCGAGGATCAGTTCCAGCTCATCCCGGTGCGGCCCCACCAAGGAGATTCCGCGTTCAAGTTCCTTGCGGCGGGAGGCCGCAAAAGCCTGGACATAGCGCCCGGTGAGATCCTCAACGGTGAGGTTCCGCAGATCTTCGGCAGCGGCCGACTCTCCCGCCAGCGAACCGCCGCCGGCACCCGGTGCTGCGCCGCCGTCGTCGTCCATCAGGTTTTGCAGTGTGGACCGGTAGACGGCGTTGGCTTCCTTGGAGCCATCCGTGAGCTGGGCATATGCCTTGGCCAGGTGCGGGCGCAGCAGTTCAACCAATTCCAGCCGTGCGTGCAGCAGATCGGCGCCCGCCCGGGCCAGGTGCTGGTCCCAGACATCGAGGGTGGCCTCATGTCCGGCAGTGAATTTTCCGGCCCGGGCGGATTTGAGCAGGGCGTTGCGCTGCTTCAGGACACGGTCATAGTCCGTGCGCGTCGCCGAATGCCGGGGCATAAGACTGACCAGCAGCTCGTCGAGGAACCGGCGGCGGTTGGACGGATCTCCCTTGACCAGCGCCAGGTCCTCAGGGGCGAAAAGCACTGTCTGACAGATTCCGAGGAGGTCCCTGGCCCGGACGGGATTGCTGCGGTTGATGCGCCCCCGGTTGGCGCGGCTGGCGTTGATCTCAAGTTCCAGGACCGTGGTCTGTTCGCCGCGGACCAGACGGGCCCGGACCAGCGCGCGGTCCGTGCCGAACCGCAGCAGCGGAGCGTCGGAACTGACCCGGTGCGAGCTGAGAGTGGCCAGGTACCCGATGGCCTCCATGAGGTTGGTTTTGCCGATGCCGTTTGACCCGACGAGCACGGTGACACCCGGTTCGAGGGGAAGGTCAACCTGGGCGTAGCTGCGGAAGTCAGTCAGCGAAAGATGTTCTAGGTACACGCGGTGTTCGACAATTCTCGGAACCGCCGGGTCCCGGGGTGGATGTTACTTGGCGGGACGGGTGGCATGCCCGCCGAACTGGTGACGCAACGCGGAAACCATCTTCATTGCCGGTGAGTTTTCTTCGCGGGACGAAAAGCGCGCGAAGAGTGCAGCCGTGATGGCCGGTGCCGGAACAGCGTTGGCGATGGCTTCCTCAACGGTCCAGCGTCCCTCGCCCGAGTCCTCGACGTAGTCATCGATGGATTCGAGTCCCGGGTCCTCGTCCAGCGCCTTCACCATCAGGTCCAACAGCCAGGATCGGACCACGGTGCCCTTCTGCCAGGCACGGAATGTACCGGGCAGGTCGTCAACAATGTCCTTGGCGGCCAGCAGTTCGTAGCCTTCGGCGTAAGCCTGCATCAGGCCGTATTCGATGCCGTTGTGGACCATCTTGGCGTAGTGTCCGGCACCGATTCCGCCGACGTGAACAAAACTGTCCGCCCGCTCGCCTTCCGGACGGAGCACATCAAAAACCGGTAGTGCCCGCTCAATATCGGCGGCATCACCGCCAGCCATGAGTCCGTACCCGTTCTGGAGGCCCCACACTCCGCCGGAAACACCGCAGTCGGCGAAACGGATGCCCTTCTCTGCCAGCGCAGCACCATGTTTCTGGTCCTCAGTAAAACGGGAGTTACCGCCGTCGACCACCAGGTCGCCGGCGTCCAGCTTGCTCCCGAGTTCGGTGATGACGGCATCGGTGATGTCGCCGGAGGGGACCATCACCCAGATCAGCCGTGGAGCCGGAACAGCCGCAATCAGCTCATCCACGGAGGCAACATCGGTGACCTCAGGGTTCCGGTCAAAACCCGTGACCTCAATGCCGCCCTTGCGCAGACGTTCGCGCATGTTGAAACCCATCTTGCCAAGGCCGATCAGTCCAATATGCACGTGAGTCTCTTTTCTGCTGCCTAGTTGGGGAGGCGGACGGGCATAACCAAGTAACGGTAGTCGTCCTGGTCCTCACCGGCGGCGTCTACCTGAGCCGTGATCATGGCGGGTTTCGGCGCCGTGGTGAAGGAGAACCTGACGTACTTCGTTTCGATGACACTCAGGCCTTCCACCAGGTAGTGCGGGTTGAAAGCGACAGTGATGTCGTCACCGGAGAGCTGGGCTTCGAGCTCTTCGGAGGCCTGGGCATCTTCGCCGGTGCCGGCGTCCAGGTGCAGCAGTCCTTCCGTAAAGGCGAGGCGAACCGGTGTGTTGCGTTCGGCCACGAGCGACACACGGCGGACGGCTTCCACAAGTTCCTGCGTCTGGACGGTTGCGTGGATGGGGGTGGAATCCGGGAACAGCGAGCGGATCTTGGGGTAGTCGCCATCCACGAGCAGCGACGTGGTAGTGCGGCCGCCGCTTTCGAAACCGATCAGGCGGCTGTCATCGTCGGCAAGTGCGAGGTTGATGTCGCCGCTGTTGCCAAGGGTCTTGGCCACTTCGTTCAGGGTTTTTGCCTTGACCAGCGCACTGGTGGAAATTCCGGGGGTGGTGGGCTTCCACGGCACTTCGCGCATGGCCAAACGGTAGCGGTCGGTGGCCAGAAGGGTGATGAGATCGTCCTCGATCTCCATGCGGACGCCGGTGAGGATGGGGAGGGTGTCATCCTTGCTGGCAGCAATGATCACCTGGGAAACAGCCTGGGCAAAGGCGTCTCCCGGGACGGTGCCGCTGATGGCGGGCAACGCAGGCAACGGCGGGTATTCGGCCTCGGGCATGGTGGCCAGGTGGAAGCTGCTGCGGCGGCAGGTCAGCGTCACTTTGTTGCCATCGGTTTCGACGACCACCGGAGCGGAAGGAAGGCTTCGGCAAATGTCCGCGAGGAGGCGGCCGGAAACGAGGATGGTTCCCTCAGCGCTGATGTCCGCGGGGATTTCCAGGCGTGCGGAGGTCTCGTAGTCAAAGCTCGAGAGGCTGACCGTGCCGGCTTCAGCCTTTAGGAGCAGGCCGGACAGCACTGGAACCGGGGGCCGCGGAGACAACGACCGGGCTGTCCAGGTGACGGCTTCTGCCAGGACATCCCGGTCGACTCTGAACTTCACGGAAGGGTGCCGCCTTTCATTTTGCTGCTGCCTTGTCTGAACCGGAAACTCCCACAGGGAGCCCAAAAGTAGGGGCGCCCCAACAACGGAACCTGCATGGTTCTTCGATTGCTGAACCACAAAGAAACCCGAGGATGGGAGCGCTGCTGACAGCTTAGCCGGAAGACAGCTGATTAACCCATCCCCGGTCAGGACCCCTGGGGTGCGTAGGCCCTTGGGCCTGGCCCGGTTCGGGGTGCGGATCGAGATTGTTATTTGAGGGAAATCAATTTCTTGGGATTAGTAGTGTTAATAACTGCTGTGGATACTGTGGATAACTCGATCCGGCCGCAGGATCCAGCGGTTGAGCCCTGTTCATGGATTGTGGGCGAAGCAGGTTTTAAACAGGCTGTGGATGGGGATAACAATTTTTGGCTTTTCGCTGATCCACAGGCGCCTTAAGGGTTTTAAGCCCATTAAGCGCGGTTGTCCCCTTAAGTATCCACAGGGTTATCCACATGCACCTGTTAATAAGGTATAGAGGCGGCGGCTCAGGAGTTGCGCTGCTGCTGCTTGATCCTGTTGGTGAGTTCGGTGACCTGGTTGTAGATCACACGACGCTCAGCCATGAGCTCACGGATTTTGCGGTCTGCGTGGATCACCGTGGTGTGATCGCGGCCGCCGAGCTCCTGGCCGATCTTCGGCAGGGACATGTCCGTGAGCTCGCGGCAGAGGTACATGGCGATCTGCCGGGCCGTCACCAGAGTGCGCGTCCGCGACTTGCTGCAGAGTTCTTCCATGCTGAGCTTGAAATACTCGGCCGTCTGGATCAGGATCTGGCTCGACGTGATTTCCTGGGCGCCGTCGTCGGTGATGAGGTCCTTCAGGACCATCTCCGCCAACGCAACATCGACCGGCTGGCGGTTCAGGCTGGCGAATGCCGTCACCCGGATCAGCGCGCCCTCGAGTTCGCGGATATTGCTGGAGATCTTGGAAGCGATGTATTCCAGCGCATCGTCCGGGGCGGAGAGGCCTTCGCTGAGGGCCTTCTTCCGCAGGATGGCGATGCGGGTTTCGAGTTCGGGCGGCTGGATGTCCGTGAGGAGGCCCCATTCGAAGCGGGACTTCATCCGGTCCTCGAATCCTGCCAGCTGCTTGGGCGGCAAATCCGAGGTGATGACCACCTGTTTGTTGTTGTTGTGCAGCGAGTTGAACGTGTGGAAGAACTCCTCCAGCGTCCGGTCCTTGCCTGCCAGGAACTGGATGTCATCGATCAAGAGCACGTCCACGTTGCGGTACGTGGTCTTGAAGCTGGCGCCTTCGTCATCGCGGATGGAGTTGATGAAGTCGTTGGTGAACTCTTCGGAATTCACGTACCGGACCCGGATTCCGCTGTATAGGCGGCGGGCATAGTGGCCGATGGCGTGCAGGAGGTGCGTCTTGCCCAGCCCGGAATCACCGTAGATGAACAGCGGGTTGTAGGCCTTGGCTGGCGCTTCGGCCACCGCCACGGCAGCTGCATGGGCAAAGCGGTTGGACGAGCCGATAACGAAGGTATCGAAGACGTATTTGGGGTTCAGTCGGCCGAATTCGTGAGAAGTGCTCGGCAGCATCGGCTGCGGCTTCTGTTCGATCAGCTGGTCCGGGGAGTAGGAAGGTTCGACGACGGGTTCCGGCTCTTTGTGGAGCGGCACCAGATCGGTGTCCACGTCGATTGCGCAGCGGATGTCTTCGGAAAAGACGTTGTGCAGGGCGTCGTCCAGGGCGTCCTTGACCTGGGTCTGGAGGACTTCGCGGGTCAGTTCGTTGGGAACGGCCACCAGAAGGGTGGATCCGATCAGGCCCTGCGCCTGCGCCAAGATGACAAAGCCCCGCTGTCGTGGTGAAACGCGGTCGTCCTGCTCGAGCAGGCTCACAACTCGACGCCAGGAACTTCCGACAGTATTGGCGTGGTTGGCTTCGTCTACTGTCATCAATCAGTTCCTCAAAACTTGCGTGCCTGCATTACGTGCAGCCCCAAGTCCCGAACCAGGATGCTGGTTCAGCTTCATCCACAGGGTTATGCACAGTCCGTGGATAATCGGCTACTGAGCCACTCTAGGGGATCAAAAGGCCAGAAGATAGCTGGGAAGTAGCTTGTGGATAATTACACCGTTGTGGTTCGAAAACAGGCCCTGTGAGCCACTTCATCCACAGGCTGTGGGGCCAGGTTAACCACAGCCGGTACCAGGGACCCAGGGGTACCCCGGTTTGACTCTGGGAGGCGTTTTGCCCTAACGTTGTGAAGTCCTTTGTGTACGCTTTTTGGCCCCATCTGAATCTCTCCGACGCACCGCGTTTGAGCAGCCGGGGGAAGCGTGCATATACAAAACTTAGCGTCGGCCAGTTCTTCCCCTTTACTGATCGGGTGGGCGCACCTTTGATCCACTGGAGTAACTAACGTGAGCAAGCGGACTTTTCAGCCGAATAACCGCCGTCGAGCCAAGAAGCACGGCTTCCGCCTTCGTATGCGTACCCGTGCCGGCCGTGCCATCCTGGCAGCCCGTCGTGGCAAGGGCCGCACCGAACTGTCGGCCTAGATATCTGACTCGTCGGTTAACTTTTCTTTGCGAGTTTAAGGTGCTGGCCACCCGTAACCGTTTGAGGACTGCAACCGATTTTTCAACAACTGTACGTTCCGGTGTCCGCAATGGACGCCGGAACGTAGTGTTATATGCGGCAGCTATTGCTGCCGACGAACCCAGCCGGATCGGGTTCATCGTTTCCAAAGGTGTCGGGAACGCTGTGGTCAGGAACCTCGTTAAGAGGAGACTGAGAGAAGCCGGTGCTGCCTCGCTGCGCGAGTACGGTACCGGGTTCGCCATAGTGGTACGGGCGCTGCCTGCGTCCGCTGCCGCCAGCTGGGATCAACTGCTGGCGGACTACGACGCCGCACTGGAAACAACCATGAGCCGGTTGGGCAGCCGCCTTCCGCGGGCTGCTGTAAACGGTTCAACCGGTACAACACAGGAAGGGACACAGCGTGCGTAAGGTAACTGCCGCCGTCGTCCACTTCCTCCAGCCTGTTGCTGCCGCCCTGGGCACCTTCCTCTGGAACCTGCCCAGAAACATTCTTATTCTGCTGCTGATGGCCTACCGCAAGGTGATTTCTCCCTTGTATGGCCAGGTCTGCCGCTTCTTTCCTTCCTGCTCGGCGTACGCCCTTGAGGCGATCACTGTCCATGGCGCAGTGAAGGGCAGCTGGCTTGCGGCCAGCCGCCTTGTGCGCTGCCATCCGTGGAATGCCGGTGGTGTGGACCATGTCCCCGCCGGCCACCGCCACTGGCCCGATCACCGGACCCCCACAATTGTTGTGCTGAACAACCCGGACAAGTACCTGGCTGCTCAGACTGATGGAGAAGGCCGCCTTGCGGCCTGACGAATAGGGATATCGTATGGACTTCTTTGAAACAATCATGTTTCCGTTCAAGTGGCTTGTGTCCATCATCATGGTGGGCTTTCATGAGGGTCTGAGCTCCATCGGCCTGCCGGAGGCTTCCGGCTGGACCTGGACACTGTCCATCATCGGCCTGGTGCTGGTGATCCGGGCCGCACTGATCCCGGTGTTCGTCAAGCAGATCAAGGCGCAGCGCGGCATGCAGCTGCTGCAGCCGGACCTGAAGAAACTCCAGGACAAGTACAAGGGCAAGACTGACCAGCTCTCCCGCCAGGCCATGGCGCAGGAACAGATGGCCATGTACAAGAAGCACGGAACCAACCCGTTCTCCGCCTGTTTGCCCATGCTGATCCAGATGCCGTTCTTCTTTGCGCTCTTCACCGTGTTGTCCGGCATTTCGACGGCGAGCCGTGACGGTAAAGGCATCGGCGCGATGAACCACGAACAGGTGGTTCAGTTTGACCAGTCCACCATTTTCGGGGCGCCGTTGTCCGCGACGCTGCTGCACGGCACACCCCCTGGCGGCAATGTGGTTGCCGTTTGGATCCTCTCCATCGTGATGATCCTGGCCATGACGGCCTCGCAGTTCATCACGCAGAAGCAGATCATGGCCAAGAACATGTCCGAAGAGGCCATGGCCAGCCCGTTCATGCGCCAGCAGAAGATGATGCTCTACATCCTGCCGGTCGTCTTCGGCGTAGGCGGCATTAACTTCCCCATCGGTGTGCTGATCTACTGGACCACCACAAACCTTTGGACCATGGCGCAGCAGTTCTTCGTAATCCGCCGCATGCCGACGCCGGGATCCCCTGCTGCCAAGGCCCTGGCTGAACGCCGTGCCGCCAAGGGCCTGCCGGCTCTGCCCATTCTGGGAGGGAAGAAGGCCGACGCCGAAGCTGAGGCCGCCGCCGCAGCCGCGATCATCGAGGCCAAGGGTCAGCGCATTCAGCCACAACGTAAGAACAGGAAGAAGAAGTAATGTCAGCCGAGAGCACCGAACACGCCCTTTCCGACGAGATCATTGACGATCAGGACGAATCAGCGACTGACGCCGATGCTTCCCCCAAGGGATCCGCTGCCAGCCGCCTCGAAGAGGAAGGCGACGTTGCTGCCGATTACCTGGAAGAGCTCCTGGATATCGCTGACATCGATGGCGACATCGACATCGAAGTTCGGAACGGCCGCACGTATATTTCCATCGTTGCTGAAGAAGAAACCGATAGTCTCGACAGCCTCGTAGGCGGAGACGGCGAAGTCCTGGAGGCCCTTCAGGAATTGACCCGGCTCGCTGTCCTCTCCGCAACGGAAAACCGCTCACGCCTGGTGCTGGACATAAACGGCTACCGTCAGCAACGCGCCGGCCACCTCCAGAAGATCGCGGAGGATGCAGCAGCTTCGGTCAAAGAGTCCGGCAAAGCCGTGGCACTGGAGCCGATGAGTGCCTACGAACGCAAAATCGTTCACGACGCCGTCGCTGACCTGGGACTCGTCAGCGAGTCCGAGGGCGAAGGCGCCGGGCGTCACATCGTTGTATCCGCAGACTAGAGAATGCTGAACCGCTAATCATGGTTGACATCACGGCAGCAGAATTGCTGGCGGCCGAGAAGATTTTCGGTGACCGCCTGGACTTGGCCAAACGCTACGTAGAGCACCTGGCCACGTCCGGAACGGAACGCGGGCTGATCGGGCCGCGCGAGATCCCACGGTTGTGGAGCCGGCACGTCCTTAACTGTGCCGTCATCGAAAGCGAGATCGCGCACGGCAGCCATGTTGCCGACGTCGGAAGCGGAGCCGGACTTCCCGGACTCTGCCTCGCCATTGCTCGGCCGGACCTTGAACTGACACTGATCGAGCCGCTGGAACGGCGGGTGATCTGGCTCCAGGAAGTGGTGGACGATCTCGGCCTGACAAACGTCACGGTGATGCGGACCCGCGCTGAACTGGCAGTCGGCATGGTTGACGCCGATGTTGTGACTGCCCGGGCTGTGTCCGCGTTGAGCAACCTCGCCGGCCTGACTATCCCCCTGCTTGCCGGCAAGGGCGAGGTTGTGGCCATTAAGGGACGCAGCGCAGGTGAGGAAATCGAAAAAGCCGCGAAGGTCATCCGGAAGCTCGGTGGCGTCCAGACCTCAGTAGTGACTGTCGGTGAAATCCTTCTGGAGGAACCCACCACGGTGGTCCGGATCGTCGTCAACAAGTCCCGAAAGATCTGCTAGTCCGGGCCCGGTAGCCTTGGTCTGCAGGGCGAAGCGGTTAGGCTAGACAACGGCAGCAAAAGCCGAACGAGAGTGAGTGTGTCCCAGTGACCAGTAGCGAAGCCTCCACACAACGGATACCCCCGTTTGTGTCTTTGGGGTCAGCACGATCAGTTGCTGGCATGGGTTCCGCGCCGGGACGAGGGGAAAGTCACCCCAATCCGGTTACAGAAAGGGCAACTCTTGCCTCTGTTTCACGTGAAACAACAACGGGTGGCAGGATCAACGTCATGGACACCATGGACGACTCCAGTCCTATCGCCCGGGAACTCGCGCACGAGACCAAGCGCCGCGAACGGCTGGTTGGCCGGAAACTTCCCAAGCCGGAGAAGACTCGCATCTTCACGGTCTCCAATCAAAAGGGTGGGGTCGGCAAAACCACCACCACTGTGAACATTGCCGCTGCCCTGGCCGCAGCCGGCCTGAACGTCCTGGTCATTGACATCGATCCCCAGGGCAACGCATCCACCGCCCTCGGCGTCGAGCACCACGCGGATGTGGACAGCATCTACGATGTCCTAATCAATGATTTCCCACTTGCTGACGTGGTGGCCCCCTGCCCGGACATCAGCAACCTGATCTGTGCTCCTGCCACCATTCATCTGGCCGGCGCGGAGATTGAACTTGTCTCGCTTGTGGCCCGTGAACAGCGGCTCCGCAGAGCCATCGATGTGTATGCCAAGACCCGGGCGAAGAACGGCGAAGAACGCCTCGACTACATCTTCATTGACTGCCCGCCAAGCCTCGGCTTGCTCACGGTTAATGCCTTCTGCGCTGCCGGCGAGGTCCTCATCCCCATCCAGTGTGAGTACTACGCCCTGGAAGGCCTCAGCCAGCTCCTCAAAAACATTGAGATGATCCAGAAGCATCTGAACGCGGATCTGGTGGTCTCCACTATTCTCCTCACGATGTATGACGGCCGAACCAATCTTGCCGCCCAGGTGGCAGCGGAGGTTCGCCTGCACTTCCCCGAGCAGGTCCTTGGTGCTGTAGTCCCCCGCTCGGTGCGGATTTCAGAAGCCCCGAGCTACCAGCAAACAGTCATGACCTACGATCCTTCCTCCAGTGGAGCCCTGTCTTACCTGGAAGCCGCAGCCGAAATCGCTGAACGCTAGAATCTTCAAGAACTGCAACAACCGGAGTCCGGCAAGGTCTGACTCTTCCATCGGAGGGATTTATCCATGAGCGAAAAGCGACGTGGCCTAGGCCGCGGTCTTGGCGCACTCATTCCAAGTTCCGCCGGTAGTGCGTCGGGCAACGGCAGCGCTGTGTCGCGGCCTGTGGATCTCTTCTTTCCGGAAGGCCGTAAGAAAGTCGTTTCCTCCGACGACACCTCAGGGAATGGCGGGGCAGCATCGGATGCTTCCACATCTCCCGAGACGATGGCTTCCGCGTCGGTTGCGCCGGCTCAGGCCAACGACGCATCGGTGACGAAGAAAGCAGCCACGCCGAGAACGGCCTCCCCCGCGAAGCCGCCCGCCAAGGCAGCAGACAGGCCGCCGGCCACAAAAGCTCCGGCCAAGGCTCCGGCGAAAGTTCCGGCAAAGAGCCGTGTAACTGCACCGGCGGTGGATGCTGCGCCCGTGCCGGCTGATGCCGTGACTGACGTGTCTGTATCCGAGGCACTCGAAGCCCAGAGCAGTAAGCCGGATAACGGTGTAGATCTTGTGGAAGTCCCCGGCGTACGCTTTGCCGAGATTCCGGTCACCGACATCCATCCGAACCGGAAACAGCCCCGCTCAGTCTTCGATGAAGATGACATGGCGGAACTCATCCACTCCGTGCGTGAAATCGGCGTTCTTCAGCCAATTGTGGTTCGTACTTCAACCGAAGAGGGTGGAGAACCGTACGAGCTGGTGATGGGTGAGCGTCGCTGGAGGGCAGTACAGGCGGCCGGGATGGAAACTATCCCTGCCATCGTCCGGGACACCACTGATGACGACCTCCTCAGGGACGCGCTGTTGGAGAATCTGCACCGCAGCCAGTTGAACCCGCTGGAAGAGGCGGCGGCCTACCAGCAGTTGCTTGAAGACTTCGGAACCACTCACGAGCAGCTTGCGGATCGCATTGGTCGTTCACGTCCCCAGGTCACGAACACGCTGCGTCTGCTTAAGCTTCCACCCCTGGTTCAGCGTCGTGTGGCGGCGAGCGTTCTTTCCGCTGGCCACGCTCGTGCATTGCTGGCCCTGCCGGATGCGGCAGCCATGGAACGTCTCGCCCAGAAGATCGTGGCTGAGGGCATGTCTGTTCGGGCAACCGAAGAGGCCGTCACTCTCTACCAGGATCCTGCGAAGCCTGTGAAGAACAACATCCCCCGTCCGGGGGCCCGCCATGAGCGACTGGACTATCTGGCATCCTCGCTGTCCGACCGCTTGGACACCAATGTCAAGATTTCCTTGGGTGTCCGCAAGGGGCGCGTCAGCATTGAATTCGCCAGTGTTGAAGACCTGAACCGCATCATGGAAGTTCTTGCGCCAGGATCTGAGAACTAGCTTCTCTGTTCAAAGAAGGGCCTGTTTCACGTGAAACAGGCCCTTCTTTGCGTCTGAAGGACATTCCATCTCTGCATTCTCCGAGTTGATAATGGTTGCGGCCATATTGGTAGTGAGGGAGCCCCGTGTCCTGACCCCCGGTTCGCATGGCATAGCACTGTAGCCCGCGGGCATTGTCGTTGGCGGTGGGATGTGAGCTTGGCATCGTCGATGGCCTTGGACTGCTCCAACCGACTGGCGGCAGCCCGGTGGATGGAGCACGCGAAAGACCGCTGGACACCCTGATTGGACTCATGATGCTTTGCCCAGAGATGGTCTTGTTTCGCCGAAGCAGTTGAAGAATGCGCCGATTCCGCTGGTTTCTTGCCGCCGAGTCTCGGTTCCCACCCGCGCAGCAGCGGAAATGTGGGATTCGTTGGCCTTGTGCCCACCCTGTTCCGTGGTGCTGGTGGGCCTGGGACATATCCGTGCAGGTGTTATCCTGAGCCTCTGCCCGGCCGGTTGAGCATGAGGGACGTGCAAGAATGGACATCTCCCCCGGGCTTGTGGCTTGGTCGGATTGCGTCATCCAAGCGCTCCTGCAGGGTCAGGTTCGACTCGTGAAGGCGACTCCCGTCGGCGGTTTTCGTGAAACAGCAATGGACCGCTCGCGAGATCGTGGTGTCGGCTCTAGACATGACGACCTTGGGTTGATTTGGCCCAGGCCCTCGACGCATAAATCCAACGTGTCGCCTGATTCATAGCTGCGGATGCGGTGGAAGTGACTCCCACTTGGCAGTATCGGAGGAGTTGCGCCTGCAGTCAGCGTCGAGCAGGGACACTCCTACCCTTGCGTGCAGTCAATGCCGGGTAGGGACGCTCCTCCCCTAGATGGCTGAGCAGGCTCGGCCTGCGCCCAACAGTGGTTCAAATAGTTTCACGTAAAACATAGAAACGAACCGAGTGTTCCGTGGCCCGATTATCCCCATGTCCCGAGTATCCTGAAGACGCCAGCGAACGGGGTGCATCTCGAATTGCGTCAGCTACATCCCCGATGCCCTCCCAGCTCGAGCCCCGAGGGACCTAGCGGTTCGTAGTATTTGGAGTTCACGACTGAGAGCCGATGATGACCTCACACTCCGTCTCAAAGGACTTCCTTCCTCACTCCCTTGGGAGGTGACTGTTGCCACGGCAGGCTACATGCTGCTGGCACGGTGGATGCCGACCCAGGGCTCAGTGGACCCATGGCAGGGCGCTCCAGAGGCTAACATCCGGCGGGGGGACATTGTCGGAGGCCAGTGTGGTCACATCCGTGGTAGCCGAGTCTGGTGCCCGTGTTCCATTGCGTCGCCGCGAGGCTGAACGCAAGCCTTACAGGCGCATCCGAGGTCCCTGTGAGACGGCAGTCAGCGACGCGCCCCTGATCTTGGGGTAGCTCAGAAGTGACGGGATAGGGTCGGACTGCGGTCCGCGTGTGCGGATCAGTAGCATCGGCGTCGGCAGGCAGGCAGGGCCTTGGCCTCCCCCAATGCGTCCTGTCGTCGAACGGTCTTCTTCGGGGATGGGATAGCTCGGCAGAATGGAATCTGCAGGGCGGCTCAATACACGCCAAGTTCTGGAATGTGCATCAATCCCCTGTGCTGTCCAATGGACTCGCCGGCTACCGCATCCGGGAGGACCATCCGTGACCAGTCCTGCAACACTCTTAGCCGTCAGCGCGTGGTCGGAGCAGCTCGGCACAGCGCGTCTCTGGAACAGTTCCTCGATTTGGGCTCTCCCCCGTATGACGCGATCCCGCAGTAGACGGAACAAGCCCAGTTTCAAAGTGTCCGGGAAGGAAGGGAATTGATGGTGGACTGACTCGTCTGGCTCTGCGCCAGCATGTGGCGGTTGGGCTGGCCGAAAAGGTAGGTACCCGAACGGGTCGCGACGCCAGTGGCACGTACCTCAGGTGATTGGCGAAACGGCCGTGAGCCAGGATGCGGCCAGGCTGGAACTACTCTAGTGAAAGGCAAGCATACGGCCAGCCAGCATGATTGTGAGTTGTGGGCCCCCTTTCATCATGGGGCAAGGCGAACTCACCACAACAGCAGTTGAAGCGGACACAGCCACGGGGCTGCAAGATGTGAATTGCGCGGTGGATATTGCTGTGGATAACTTTGTGGATAGAGTATTTGATGGCATGCATCACCAAGGGATTCGGCGCACACCAGCCCATCCAGGAACCAGCAGTCTGCACGGGTATCGGAGAGTCTCTGCAGTCCTGTTTCACGTGAAACAGTGCTGAACCCCTGTCGGGCGCTCTCGGGGCACGGAAAGCGACGTCAATAGTTGGATTTCTGGCAATATTCCTGGCCCACATGGGCGTCCTTCTCTTCCGTGATATTTGTCTCGGGATCGCTTCCAACTTGAGTGCGATCGCTGACCTCAAGTTCGGACTCATCCGTACAGCGGGGAAGAATTTCAGACAGGTGGATAAGCCTGTGGATATCAATGTGGATAACATTTGGGGATAAGGTCGAAGTCAGTGGATCACCAACGCGGCGGAACCCGCCGGGTGAACCTAACAGTCACGCTTCTGATGTAAGAATTCCCTCATCAGCTGACATCAACTATCGTATGGTCGAGGTCCTTGCCGATGGAGCTGGCCGGTCACGTAGCGCTCCACCGTTTGACCACGCGGGCCGGCGCAAGCCCTCGGGTTCAAGACCTGCCCACAGCGTGCGTGTACATCTGGGGCCCGGCGGATTGCGCAGACGACTACCTCGTGAGGACTTTGACTATGTGTGCCGCCTCGGCCGGAAGCTGTACCGCGGGCTGACATGTTGATGTCGATGGTGGGCGACTCTACTACCCTCATTCGTTGACCGGACGGGGCTCGTCGATCTGCGAATCGGGATGTGCGTGAGGCGCTGAAGCCATAGGTCCTACGCTACGGGCCGCTTAGAGTGCGGCCATGTTCGTCCATTCTAGGTTCGGACTAACGTTCCCTCGCCGATACCGCAGGCTGTGTTGCTTGGGCCCGGCTGGGGCTCAGCCGCCGCGCAAGCACGCATAGGAGCAGGTGGGAAGTGTGGCGGGTTCCTGGCGGTGCAGCGCGTTCCTGCGGGATGGAAGACTCGGCTTCGTGGGCCCGGCGTACCTGGTGTCCGGTGCGACGGGTTGTACGGACTTCGGACCGTTTCGCAAAGGACTTGGCGTGGCGTTTGCAGCCAGCTGGGACTTCGCTGCCGAGGCTACCTGCCAGCCGCGTGGAGCCGGGGGTCTCTGGCAGCCTATCTAGTGACGGACGGGATCCCTTCGCTGAGGTCGTTTCACGTGAAACATAGGTTTCTGACCTAGTAAATTGCGATGCCAATCCTGGACTGAACGTGTATCACGTGAAACAGTACGCCGCAGAGAGGCATCCGAGTTCTATCCCTCCCACTCTGGATTTCCTCTCGAGGCGCGCGGGGAAATCCGGGCACGGAGGCGTTGATACGATCATGAGCGTTGTGCAAGGGATCAGGCCGCAACAGGTGTGTGTCGGAGTGGTGGATGTGCACGGCCTAGGGCAATGTCGAGCATGGGCTATCTCCGCATGGCACTTCCTCTTCGCGCCAACCATGTCAATGGATTTCATGCCCAATAGGAAGATGCGGACGAATAGGTCCTGTCCACGAGTGCGACGACGACGGGAGGGCAGATCACACGGGTGGGGCCCGGGCGGCTTCTGATCCTGCTTCGAGGCTAGAGGCATCGTCGAAGAGGCATTATGAATCTCCAGGCTTCGGTCCAGAAACCGTCCCGACGGCATCTTGATTGTGCCGGCAGGCCTCCCGTACGGCGTGAATACGCCCTGTTTCGCTGAGTTTCTGGATACATGTGGCCTGTGGGGTCGATATGCGGCGGACGATACTGCTCTGGTTGTAACTGGTGGCCGCAAATGAGCTGGCAACAGAAGCGGCAGATGCAACTGCCGTTGGGCTGAAGTTATGAGAATGGGGCATATTGAGGAGCAGTGCGTCCCCTTCTGGGCGTCGCTGCCCCATTCATGCCCAGGATTTCGCTCCATTTGATCGGATCGTCCGGCCAGCAGCGGCCAGGCTCCCGACCAGCTACGCCGAGCCCGATCCAAGCATCGGAACTGCAGTTTCTCGGTGTGCCATCGGAACTGACGTTTCTCGATGCGGCAGATGCCCCATCGATGTCTGACTCATTCCAAGGGCGGCCAACGCGGCTGGAACGTCAAGAATCCGGCCCGGCGTTCGTTGCTCCGTGCCGTTAGGGTCCCGAGCGATTTTGAAACCGTTCGATTGGGCCTCTTTGTCCTACAAGTCAACTTTTTTACGCTGTCCAACATTCTACTGAATGTCAGCCCCGGAGGCAGATATTGTAGACAGTGAGTGAACGGGGCGTAGTCCACCGGCATCCCCGCGAACCTGATCCAAGTCATCAATACTGGAGGCGGCCGCGATCAGTCTTTTTGCCTATAGGAAGAAACCGTCCCCTGCGGGATTAGGCGGTGTTTCACGTGAAACACCGCACGTGGTTCGGATCTCTGCGCAGAGGAAGACCCTGCGCGGGATTGGAATTGGGGGTTGATTGAACCACTGTCGGCGAGTCGAAGCCCTTTCGCCGTGAATCATCTGAAGTTTCACTCGGATTGCAACATCAACAAAGTAGCCATCACGTCGTCGACGGAATTTTCATCCCACCGGGCGAACGCGGACTTGCCCTGCGACGCTCCGTTTAGCGATCATCAATGTTTCACGTGAAACAAAGCCCGGGGTCCGCATCCGTGTGCTGAAGAAGGACCTCGGGGACTAGAAAGCGAGATTCAATCGATCTACTTTCCCCGACCTGGGCCGAGCCGCAATCGCCGTGCGGCAACTGAAATATTCTTCGGATGGAGCCGTCAGGAGTTCTCCACACAGTCTCCGTTGTTCGGTTCTGCAGAGAATTCGAAGCCGACGTATGATGCTCCGCGTTCCGATCGGAAACGTTTCACGTGAAACGAAACAGTCGAATTTGGAGGACCGGACCTTGAGATAGCAGCGGGCCAGACATTTGCAGCCCGCCGGCCCTCAAGGTAAGTCTTCCAGGCCCTGCCCTGGACTCCAGGAAGCTCTCTGATCGATTAGTGACGCCTGGGAACGGATCAGGGTTGATTACAACCATATGGAGTCTCGAAAGGGTTGTCTTAAATTGCTGTGGCCACCGCTTCAGGAAAGCAGTGGCCACGGACCGGTGTCACCGGTCATGCTGGACCGGAGGCCCTACGTGACTAGGACAGGACGTCCGCAAATTCCTTTTCGAAGAACTGCTTCGGCCTCGCACCGATAACAGTGCTCTTCACCTGGCCGTCCTGGAAGAGGTAGACGGCGGGGATGGACGTGATGCCGTACTCGGCGGCGATGGCGGGGTTGTCATCGACGTTGACCTTGACGACGTTAACCTTCTCGCTGTATTCGACCGAGATCTCGTCGAGGATGGGTCCCAGCTTGCGGCAGGGGCCGCACCATTCAGCCCAGAAGTCCACAATCACTGGCTTGTTGGCCGACAGTACGTCCGCACCAAAACTTGCATCTGTTACGTCTTTAGCGTTGCTCATAACCTTGTCTCTCTCTTCGAATGGCGGATACGCGGATTACGCGTGAAGGTCTGCGAGGTAGTGTTCCACGTCGATCGCAGCAACACATCCGGAACCGGAGGCCGTGATGGCCTGACGGTACGTGGGATCAACAACATCGCCGGCGGCGAAGACGCCCGGGATGCTGGTCTTGGAACTCCGGCCCTCAACGGCGATGGTGCCGGCCGCCGTGATCTCCAAGGCGTCCTTGACCAGGTCGGTGCGGGGATCGTTTCCGATGGCAACGAAGACGCCGGTGACGGCGAGGTCGGACACGGTGCCGTCCTGCAGGTTTTTGATCTTGAGCCCGATGACTTTGTCCGCTCCGATGACGTCGTCAACGGTGCTGTTCCAGATGAACGAAATCTTGTCATGGGCCAGGGCACGGTCTGCCATGATTTTGGAAGCTTTAAGTGTGTCGCGGCGGTGCACAACGGTGACGGACCTGGCGAACTTGGTCAGGAAGAGGGCTTCTTCCATCGCCGAGTCTCCCCCGCCGATAACCGCAATGTCCTGGTCCTTGAAAAAGAAACCGTCGCAGGTTGCACACCAGCTGACTCCGTGCCCGGAGAGGCGCTTTTCGTTCGGGAGGCCCAGCTCACGGTAAGCGGATCCGGTGGAGAGGATGATCGCCCGCGCCCGGAAGGTCTCCCCGGTGCCGATGGTGACAGTCTTGATGTCGCCGTCGAGGTCCAGCGCTGTGACGTCCTCGAACTGGATTTCGGTTCCGAACCGGGCTGCCTGCTTCTCGAAGTTCTCCATAAGGTCCGGCCCCATGATGCCTTCGGGAAAGCCTGGGTAATTTTCGACGTCGGTGGTGTTCATCAGTTCGCCGCCGGCGGTGACTGATCCTGCCAGAAGCAAGGGCTTCAGGTTGGCGCGCGCCGTGTAGACAGCGGCCGTGTACCCGGCCGGGCCCGAGCCGACGATGATGACATCACGTACTTCGGACGCGGTGTTTTCTGCGTTGCTCACTGAACGGTGAACCTCTTCCTTAGTCGATGCGCCGGCTTTTGCGGCCGGCCACATGGCACAACTGAATCTCGGTGGTGAATATTCCAGGCGCCGCGCGAACGGAGAAAGCGTCAGTGGTCACGACCCCGTCACCTGGACGGGACGCCCTACCAGATTACCGTCTGAAGACAGCTGAGCCGCGTCTGTTACTGCGGAGCAATGCTCCGGCCAGAACAGCCGCGGCTCAACAGGAACGACGCTGGTGCCCTACTGGATCTTGATCTCCGCCAGGCGTATGCCAAAGCCGTAGCGGGTCTTCGGGGCGGCCAGCTTGGGAAGCGTCTTGATGGACACGATCACGTACTGTGCTTGCACCGGTTCGGCCAGCGGCATGGTCAGATCTGTTGACGTGAAGCTGTTGGTCCCCACCAGCTTGGCGCCGTCCAGTGATGGACGGTCATTGGTGAAGACACTGAGGTTGCCGCCCGAGGCTCCGAGCTGAGTCAGGGTGATGGAGGAAACTGTGGCAGGGGACTTCAGCTTGACGAACAGCGGCACACCGTCCGTGGCGAGACCGCCCCAACCCTCGGTCGCAAACTCCATGTCCGACCAGTAGCTGGCGGCATTGCCGTCAAAGGCCTTCACAAGATCCACGTCGTAGGTGGCTGCGAAGTCAAAATCTCCTTGGCGGGTGATGTTGTCGATGGCCGGCGGTGCTGCTGGCGGCGCGGAGCTCTGGTTGGGGGAAGGCGACCCGGTGTTTGGCTGGGTGGAGCCCGTCGGGTTGGGGGATGGGGCGGCTTGAGGGCCAGTTTTGAAGAGACTGCCCAGGTTGGTGACCGCAAAGACCAACCCTGCAATCAGCACCACGGCAAGCAGTCCGCCCACCAGCCAGCGCATGGAGCGGGGCTCACGCTCGGGCTCTTCGTCGTCGTAATAATCATCCGTCCCGCCGGAAGGCGGTACTGCCGCCGCAGGAGACACCTTCCGGGCAAGCGACGGAAAGGCACCCGCTGCACCATCGGAGCGCGCGGGCGTTCCGGAGCCCACGGCCTCGTCGGAACCTGTGTCCTGGGAGCCGTTGGAATAATCTTCCTCAGACCACAAAGAAACCTTGGGCGTATCGGAGCCCGCACCGGTCCTGGTCTCAGCGGGTCCGGAAAATGACCGGTTTTCTGCAGCCTGCACTGGTTGCGGTGCGGTTGCGTGCTGATGTGCAGCAGTGGCAGCGGCGGCCCCTCCGCCAGCGGCCCCGGTCTTGGCAGACCCCGACGCCGGACGGACCGCCGGACGGACCGCCGGGCGGAGCGGCGGACGGGCAGGAACAACCGGGGGCACAACCGGCGCGGCAGACCGGAATGAGTCAACCTGGCTGGGGTGGTTGTCCGCGTAGTTGATGTAGCCGGCGTCGATGTTGACTTCGTCGTCGTACGGTTCCGGTTCGTGGGAACGGGCCTGGCCGAAAATTTCGCTGCCAAGGGTATCCGTGAAGAACGGCTCGACGTAAGGCGCGTCGGAGGCAACCACGAGGTCCAGCAGGTCTGCCGCGGACGTGTGGTTGGTGATGAGGTACGTGGCGGCCTCGGTGACCCCAAGGTCCAGGACCTGTACGTTCCCCGGGCGTTCACCGGTAGCCACCTCGCGGGCGCTCTGGGCCACTTGCTCGGTGTTGTCCGGGCCGGCGACCAGAATGCTGACCGGTCGGTTGAGAACCTGGTCCACCCCGTCCAGCACCAGATCCTGGTCGTGTGAGGTCAATACCGTGGCTGTGACCTTGTAGCGGCCGCCGAGTACTGATCCAACGTCGATCGGGTGGGACACGTGTTCCTCCTAGACTGTCCGGGAATGCCGGCGTAGATGATGCCACCGCCGGTCAGAAACCGGTCAAAAGCCGTCCGGCGAGCCGGTCTGCGCTTGCCTGCAACTACCCCTGTGCACTGTCGATCCTAGCCGATGGGCCATGGCCGCCGTGGTCAACAGGCAACCAAAAACCGCACGAAGATCACTTTTTTCGAGGCCGTCGTGGCTTGAAATGGGGGTTCTGTCCGGCCTGGCCCTGGAACGTGCGCCGGCCGGGAAGGGGAATCTCGTCGCGCAGCAGCCCGCCCCGCGCTGTGCCGGGTACGTCCTCGGCAGGAAGGTATACAGCGGCGGGTTCAGTGCCCCCGCCAGCGATCCCGTCAGTTTCCCCATTGGCGCCCTCACCTGGACCCGAAGCGGCAGACACTCCGGGATTCCCTCGAAGAGTTTCCGGCGCCGAAGGCGCTGCGTGGGGTTCCGGTACGGGTCGTGCGCGGAATGACACGGCGTCGAATTCGCCGGAGATCCGGGGAATCAGTCCAGTGTCCACCGCGACCGTGGCGCGTTCCGGCGTCGGACGTTCCATTCCGGAAACGTCGGCACCCGCAGCCGACGACGGCGTTCCCCCGGTGCCGTCCGACGGCCCGGTACCGCGGCCCAGCCGTCCCAACAGGGGGCGCATGAGGTCGCGGAGTTCCGCGACGTGGAAGATCTTGAGTAGGAAGAGGTAGGCAACCAACATGATGGGTCCGACGACGATGACGGTCACCAGGGCGGCGGGCCGGCCGCTCCAGGCGAAGCCGTCCGCGCTGTAGCTGCCCATCAGCCACAGGGCCCCGGCGCCCGTGATCGCGGAACCGAGCGCTGCATAGCCCATCCGGATATACGAGTTGGCGATCCGCGGCCCGTCGAGGTGGCCCAGGAGCCGGCGCAGGAAGTAGGCGCTGATGACTACCGAGAGAATGTTGCCCACCATGTACAGCAGGGCGATGGCGTAGATGATCTGGCCCACCGGCAGGAACTGGATCCCAAAGGCACCGGCCACGTAGACAACGGCAAGCAGCAGCTGGATATGGAAGGGCGTGCGGGCGTCCTCGTTGGCGTAGAAAACCCGCGACATCATGAAGTTGGCGCTCATGAACGGGGTGCTGAGCGCGAGGATGGTGAGCGTCTGGGCCAGCATCACGCCGTCCTGGCGTGGACCACCGGAGAAGAACATGCCCAACGGCCCGGCCAGCGCAAAGAGAGCCAGCGCGCCGAAGACGGTGGCCACCGCCATGGTGCGGAGGCCGTGCGAGAGAGCGTCGCGAAGTTCTGCGCGGTTGCCATCCTGCGAAGCGCGGGTCATCCGGTTAAAGAGGACAGTGGCGAGGGAGAGCGCAATGATCGAGTGCGGCAGCAGGTACAGCTGGCTGGCCACCTCAAGGACCGCGTTGCCGGGCAGCATCTCGGCCGCCGGATCCCCCGCAGCCTTCAGCCGGAGCCGCTCGGCACCGGGAATAGTGGCGATACGCATGACGTATAGGAATGCCAACTGCCCGACGGCGGCGGTCAGGAGCGTCCACACGCTCAGCTTCGCTGCCTGGCCGAGCCCGACTCCCCGCCAGCCAAACCGGGGCCGGAGACCCAGCCTCAGGCGGATGACCGGGATCAGCAGGATGGCTGTCTGGGCCACGACGCCTAATGTCGAGAAGCCGGCCACAAGCAGGGTCTGGGAGGGGCCCCAGTTGTCCAGTGTGTGCGGATTAATGCGATTCTCGCCGAAGATCCAGATGAACATGCCCAGGCCGCCAATGGCCACCAGGTTGTTCATGATGGGCGCCCACATGGCTGGCCCGAACGCGCCGTTGGCGTTGAGGACCTGCGTCAGCAGGGAGTAGAGGCCGTAAAAGAAGATCTGGGGCAGGCACCAGAAGGCGAACGCAACTGCCAGGGCCTTCTGCTGCGCCGAATAACCCTGTGTGGTTAACTCAATGACCCACGGAGCAGCGAGCGTGACCAGCGCGGTCAGGCCAAGCAGCAGGAGCACGGCCAGCGTCAGGAGCCGGCTGATGTAGTCCGCTCCCCTGTCCGGGGCCATGCTCGCCTTGATGATTTGCGGCACCAGCACGGCGTTGAACACACCACCGGCCACCAGCAGGAAGATCAGGTTGGGCAGGTTGTTGGCGTTGATGAACGTGTCGTTAACCGTGGAACCGAGGCCCAGCGCGGCACCCAGCATCCAGGTCTTGCCGAAGCCCAGGAACCGGGATACCAGGGTTCCTGCAGCCATGATGGCGCTGGACCGGGTTTCACTCGCGGTTTCGCTCGGGGCGGTGCGGCCTGCTTTATCGGAGGGGGAATTGGTAGCTGACATCGAGTTCATCGTCTCACCCGGACGCTGTTTGTACCGCAACGGACGGACTGCATGCCGGTGCAGGCATACACGCTATTCCGGCGGAGGCGGCCTTAGAGGTGTTCGGGCAGGACATCCCGGGCCAGATCCGCGATGCGGCGCTCATTGGGGAACGAAAGCTTCCGTGCGAGTTCCTTGATGGGGACCCATGCGACGTCCACGGCTTCGTGGTCCGGATCGTTTTCGATAGTGAGTTCGCCGCCGGTGGCGCGCAGCAGATAATGGTGCACGGTCTTATGGACGCGGTGCCCGCTGACAGTGAACCAGTAGTCGATGCTGCCCAACGGCGCCAGGATGTTGCCCTCGATGCCGGTTTCCTCGGCAATCTCGCGGACTGCGGCCTGCTCGTTGTCTTCTTTGCCTTCCGGATGGCCCTTGGGCAGGCACCACTCCAGCCGTCCGCCCCTGTTAAGGCGGGCAATGATCGCAACCCTTAGTTCGCCGTCGGATGTGTCCACCACAACGCCGCCGGCGGAAATTTCCTCAACCGTAGGGAGCGAGGCCGGGGCCGAGTGCATGGCAGGCGCGACGTGGGCACCAATTGCCGACGGCAACGGTGCGTTTGTCCTCCTGCCGGGAGCGCTCGGTACGGGTTGGGCCATGGAGTCCACTCTAACGACTCTTGTCCGATCATGATGACCGGAACATGACATCAAGATGGACTGCGTATGACGCACTTTGAGGGGCTGTAGGCGAATAGGCGCGATCTTGAGGAGAATTTGGCCTGCCAAGCCGCTGGTTTCTGACAAGCTTAAGTAACTATGGCGCACGCACATCACAAGATTGATTCCAACACCGTCGATTTCCAGGTGGACCCGGTGGTCCTGGAGCTCGGGCAGCGCTTCGTCGACGCCGGCCACGAGCTGTCCCTCGTAGGCGGTCCGGTACGGGACCTCTTCCTGGGACGCACCTCGCCCGACCTGGACTTCACCACTGACGCCACCCCGGACCAGACAGTTGCCCTGATCAAGAAATGGGCGGACAACTTCTGGGAAATCGGCCGCGCCTTCGGGACGATCGGCATGCGGAAGGCCGGCTTCCAGATCGAGATCACCACCTACCGGGCCGAGGCTTACGATCCGGAGTCGCGCAAGCCCGCGGTGGCCTTCGGCACCTCACTCACCGACGATCTCCTGCGCCGCGATTTCACTATCAACGCCATGGCCCTGCGGCTCCCGTCCCTTGAACTCATTGATCCGTTCGGCGGCGTCCGGGATCTCAACGCGTCCGTCCTGGCGACGCCCGGTTCACCCGAAGCCTCCTTCTCCGATGATCCCCTCCGTATGATGCGCGCAGCCCGGTTCGCATCGCAGCTGGGCATTTCCGTGCACGACGACGTGCGGCTGGCCATGAGCCAGATGGCCGAGCGGATCAACATCATCTCGGCTGAACGGGTCCGTGATGAGTTGGTCAAACTCATCTGCGGTGCCCATCCCCGGGTCGGTGTGGACCTGTTGGTGGAAACCGGCCTCGCCGAGTTCGTGCTGCCTGAGGTGTCCGCCCTGCGGCTGGAATCTGACGAGCACCACCGCCACAAGGACGTCTACCAGCACTCCCTTCAGGTCCTGGAACAGGCAGCTACCCTGGAATCAGATGCCGACGGCGCCGTGCCGGCCCCCGATTTTGTGCTGCGTTTCGCGGCGCTGATGCACGACGTCGGCAAGCCGGCTACGCGGCGCTTTGAACCGGGCGGCGCGGTCAGCTTCCGCCACCACGACATGGTGGGATCCAAGCTCACGGCCAAGCGCATGAAGACCCTGCGGTTCGACAACGACACCATCAAGGCGGTCGCCCGGCTGGTGGAGCTGCACATGCGTTTCTACGGCTACGGCGATGCCGGTTGGAGCGACTCGGCCGTCCGCCGCTACGTCACGGACGCCGGCCCGCTGCTGGAGCGGCTGCACCGGCTGACCCGCTCGGACGTCACCACGCGCAACCAGCGGAAGGCAGAGCGTCTCGCCTTCGCCTACGACGACCTGGAAGACCGGATCGCCGTGCTGCGCGATCAGGAATCCCTGGACGCGGTCCGGCCCGATCTGGACGGTGCCAAAATCATGGCCATCCTGAATCTCAGACCTGGTCCCGTGGTGGGCCGTGCCTACAAGTTCCTGCTGGAGGAACGGATGGAACACGGACCGCTGCAATCGGACGACGCCGAAGCGAGGCTGCTCGCCTGGTGGGCGGAGCAGCCCGAGGCAGCACCCCCGGTTCCGGAAGCAGAAGCGCCTCCCGCCGCCGTCGAACTTTCCCCGAACGAGGAGTCCAAATGACTGACCCGATGACCGCGCCGCGCCCCCAGCTCTGGATCCTGCGCCACGGTGAGACTGAGTGGTCCAAGAGCGGGCAATACACCGGGCTCACCGACCTGCCCCTGACCGTGGAAGGCGAGCAGCAGGCCGTGGAAGCCCGGAAGGTGCTGGACCAGGTGGACTTCGACCTGGTCCTGACGTCCCCGCTGCGCCGCGCCCGGCGGACAGCCGAGCTGGCGGGCTACCCCGACGCGCAGCATGAGCCGCTGGCGGTGGAATGGAACTACGGCGACTATGAGGGCATCAGTTCAGACCTGATCCGTAAGGACAATCCGGATTACCTGATCTGGACGCATGGTGTGCCCAACGGCGAATCCCTGGACGAAGTGGCAGCCCGCGCCGACAAGATTGTGGCCCGCGTGCTGGAATCCGGGCTGGACAACGTGCTGATCGTGGCGCACGGGCACTTTTCCCGGATCCTTACCGCGCGCTGGCTGGAACTCCCGCCTGCCGAAGGCCGCCATTTCATTCTGGGAACGGCGAAAGTCTGCACGCTCGGCTGGGACAAGAGGACTCCGGCCATTGTCCGCTGGGGACTCTAAAGGCGCATTGATAAACTTTCTTGAAAAACTTTGCGAATTAAGTGGCGCATTGCTGCGTTCGTAGGATAGTTTTATTCCTGACCCCAGAGCGTCTTTGCCGGGGTCGCGGCGCGCGTTGCCTGGCCAGTCAGCCGAGGCAGCGGTATAACAGAAAAGGAGGTTGGGAAAAATGATTACTTTGACTAGCGGATGGAAGATGACCATCACCGCGAACCCGACCTCTGCTGCTTGTGCGCGCCGTCTTAATGGAGTTCCTGCCTCCTAACCTTCCTGCAACTGGTCCCGCCCCCCGCGGCGGCGTCACCTGCAATGAGGTCTATCCAGGCCCCTCCTCCTCGGACGGCTCGCATTAGGCGACGCCTGCTGGACGTCTCCTATCGGCGTCCCTTCAAGGCTGGTCCTCGCGGCGACGCAGCATCTCCATAGTTCGGAACTCAGCTTCTCGGTTGGGGTCTGCACAGCCGCTGCAACACCGTCCGTCTTCGCATTTGCGATCTATTCATAACCACAGGGCATTTCACTGCCTAATTATGCCGTTATTGCTCCGACATTAAATGGCTTTATTTGTCATGCCCAATTTCACGCCGAAAGGAGGTGACCACCATGATCAAGAGAATCAAGAAAGCACTATTCTTCCTGCGGCGGCCTGTCCGGGATGACCGCCGGGAATTCAACGGGCAGCTGCTGGAGCGGCAACGCGAAGACGTTTTCGTCCTGTTGCACCAGCAAATGGGCGGCATGAACTGACGGGAAGCCCCTTCCTAGGGGCAGTTGAAGATCACCAGCTTCAGCCGCTCGTACGGCATCCTTCCCGTCTCTGTGCACCCCGCCGATGCGAACGCAGAAAGATCGTCGGGATCGGCGCTGCCGTCTCCGACGAACCACACGTTTCCCCTGCCCGACAGCCGTTCCGGTGCGACCACGGCGTCCTCCCCCCATAGGGTTCCTGACGCTGCGGGGCTGTCGGCAAGGGAAAGATCCTGCACATCTGAGAAATCGTCAGGATAGGCAAGGGTCATGTCACGGAGGTAGGCGTGCTCAAAGACCATGGCTGCCGGGGCTGGGGCTTCGGACGAAACGAGGTCGCCGATCTTCCGCTCCGTGTCCGGCGGTTCGTTGACCAAGCTCTTGATGGTGAGCTGGGGAACCAGGCTCACAGCGACGACGGCGATCATGGCTATGTAGCGAAGCCATGGGCGTCCGGCCGGAATGCTGACAATGCCCAAGCCCACCAGGAGAGCGAACGCGGGCGCCGTGAACGTGAGGTAGCGGGCCACGTAAACCGGCTGCGCGACGATACTCACAAGCATGAGCCCGGCTATCGGTACGGCTACTCCTGCCAGGCAAAGGACTACCAGCGGGCGCCGTGAAGGCGTCCGGCGTGACGCCCACAAACCCCAGAGGATCAGGCCGGTCTCAAGGACGCCGAGAAGCGCTACGAAGGCCAGTATCCAGTTCGGCGGAAGATTCCCGGTGGGGCGGTCTTCTCCGTAGAAGTATTGCTTGACTGCCGCGGTGCTGATGGTCTGCGCCAGGGACCGGTCCTCGATCCAGTCAACCTGGGCTTTCTGGCCCATCGTCAAGAGGAGGAATGGCATGGCAGCGGCGCCGGCGGCAGCGCAGGCCGCCATCGTCGCAAGCTGTCGCCGGCGGAGAAGTAGGGCGGCCACAGCGTGCGACGCCACGGCCAAAACGAAGAACATGAACATCCAGACCCCCAGCACGGCGCAGAGGCCATAGAGAACCCAGTCAATGACTCGGTTGGACTTCCATGCCCTGACCAGCAGGTAGGTCAGGACGACGGCCAGCAGCGCTGTGAATGCTGATTGCCGCGCTTCGGTGCCGGCCCACACCATCCTGGGAAGCACTGCCAACACCAGGCCGGAAACGACGCCGAGCGCGTCCGACCCCAACTTCCGCCCCAGGACGACCGTCCCGGCGCATGCTAATCCGACGGCCAGCGCCGACGGCGCCCGCATGGATAATTCGGAAAAGCCGAAGACCGAAGTCCACGCGTGCATCAGGAAGTAGTAGAGTCCGTGGACTGCATCGACAGACTGCAGGAGCACTAACAGCTCCGCTGGGTTACGTCCGGCAGCGGAGATGGTCGCGATCTCGTCGTCCCAGAACGAGGGAATCCAGGAACCAACAAAAGCGACGCAGAACGCCAACAGCCCGATGCCCGCCGGAACCGTCCAGGTGTTGCCGCGCGCAGGCAGCAGCCGCTTGCCCCTCCGGGCAGCCTTTTGCGGTTGGAGCCGGTCCGGAACGTCCGGCAGTTGATTCAGCACAACAATCCCCCTGAGGTCCGTGTCTCTCGGAAGCAGCCTGACCCGAGACCTGCTCCCCTGCGAGAATATCGCGAGTGGGCCGTACCAAATCGGCCCAACATACGCATTCGACCTTATACGTTGGGGCTGAGCCCCCGGCTGTCAGGGCACTGTCCCGGTAAGCTCTCAGACATGCAGGAGACGAAGCCACCGGCGCACCCACGGCGCGCCCGCTTGGTTGTTCCGAGCCGCAGCGACCTGTTGCTGAAGAACTTCACGGAACTGATCGGCGGGCCGATGGGTGCCCGGTCGGCGCCCGGCCTCATCTCCCCCGGCGTATTTACCGTGGAACGCGTCCTGATCATCCTGACCGTGGTGGCGGCGTTGGCCGGCATCGCAATCAAGGGCTACTGCCGGGCCAACGGCTGGGCGAGCCCCGGCCAGTTCTACTCCACGTGTTATTCCGACTTCCCGGAATTTTTCCGCAACCGCGGCCTGGGAGACGGCACGTTCCCGATCCTGAGCCCGGGATCTCTTTTTGAAGACCCCGTCCTGATGGGACTCATTGCCGTAGGGACTGCCTGGCTGGTCCCGGGCGAGGGCGCCAGTGACGCGCGGATCCTCGGTTACTTCGACCTTAATGCCACCCTGGTTGCAGCCGTTTGGATTGTCACGGTGCTGACTACGGCCCGGATGACACAGCGACGCCCCTGGGATGCGGCGATGGTGGCACTGGCACCCGGCATCGTGCTGGCCGGAACCATCAACTGGGACATGTGGGCCGTGGCCTTGTTGGCGCTGGGAATGCTGTGTTTTTCGCGTGAAAGGCTGGTCCTGGCCGGCACCCTGATCGGCCTCGCCGCAGCGACCAAGCCTTACGCCGCCCTGGTTCTCGGAGCCATCCTCCTGCTGGCCCTGCGTACCGGGCGGATCCGCGGGTTCCTGGTCACGGCCGGCGCCAGCGCAGCGGCCTGGCTGGCCATTAACGTGCCTGTTGCGGTCTCCAATCCGTCCGGCTGGGGGTACTTCTTCAGGTTCACCGAGACGAGGGAGGCCGGCTACGGGTCATTATGGTTCGCGTACAACCTGGTGGCCCGGCGCCTGCGCTGGCCGGTGCTGGATCCCACAACCATCAACTGGCTGGCCCTGGCCGTGTTCCTGCTGGCCTGCGCCATGATTGCCGCGGTGGCGCTGACAGCAGCACGCCGGCCGCGGCTGGCCCAGTTGGCGTTCCTCATCGTGGGTGCTTTTGTCCTGACCAGCAAGGTCTATTCGCCACAGCATGTCCTGTGGCTCATTCCGCTGGTGGCGTTGGCACGGCCGCGGTGGCGGGATTTTCTCATTTGGCAGGGCGTTGAAGGCCTGCACTGGGCAGCTGTCTGGATGTACCTGGGCCAGGTGACCAGCCAGGGCCCGACGCAGAACAATATTGATATGCCCTACTACGTCCTGGCGGTAATAGCACATATGCTTGCAACGGTATATTTGATGTTCCGCCTTGTGTGGGACATCTATGACCCCGACTACGATCCCATCCGCCGTCATCACCTTGATGATCCGCACGGCGGCCCGTTCGACGGACGGCCGGACTGGTTGAGGTTTTCTCCCCGCCATCCCTCACTCGCGGTCCTCCCCTGGCGGGCGAAGCACCATGACTGACGTCGCCGTCGTCGGGTCGGGACCCAACGGGCTGGCTGCCGCCGCTGTGATGGCCCGCGCGGGCCTCTCAGTTGAAGTCCATGAGGCGGCAGACACCATCGGAGGCGGTACCCGCACCGCGGAACTGATGCAGCCGGGGCACCTCCATGACATCTGCTCGGCCGTGCACCCCATGGCGCTGGCGTCCCCCTTCTTCCGGGACTTCGAACTGGGACGCCGGATTGAACTGGTGGTCCCGGAACTTTCGTTCGGATCACCGCTCGACGGCGGACGGGCGGCCCTCGGCTACCACAGCCTCGATCGGACGGTCCAAGGCCTGGGCAGGGACGGCGACGCCTACCGCAGGCTTCTTGGCCCGCTCGTTAACCGCGTTGACGGCGTGATGGATCTGACGCAGCACCAGCTGCTCAGAATTCCCCGGGAACCCATGGCGGCGGCGCTCTTCGGGCTGCGGACACTGGAGCAGGGATCGCGGCTGTGGAACACGCGGTTCAACGAGGACCTTGCGCCTGCACTGCTCAGCGGCGTGGCTGCCCATGCGGTCTCGCAGCTGCCCACGCTGGCCTCGGCCGGCGCAGGGCTCATGCTCACCGCACTGGCCCACGCCCAGGGCTGGCCGATTCCGCTGGGCGGATCGGTCTCCATCGCGGCCGCGCTGGAAGCCGACATCCGTGCCCACGGCGGGGTGATCCATACGGGAGCCCCGATCGAGAGCCTCCAACAACTCCGCGGCGCGCGGGCCACTCTGCTGGACGTGGCCCCCCGGGGTCTACTGAACATTGCCGGCGACATACTCCCGGCCCGGTACCGGCAAGCCCTGGAGGCGTTCCGCTATGGGAATGGTTCCTGCAAGGTGGACTTCATCCTGTCCGGTCCCGTTCCGTGGGCGGCCAAGGAACTGGGCGACGCCGGCACGGTGCATGTCGGCGGCACACGCGCGGAGCTGGCACGCGCGGAGAATGAAGTGTCCGCGGGCAAACACCCGGAGCGCCCTTACGTGCTGGTGGCCCAGCCATCACGTTTCGACAGCGGCCGCGCACCGGCCGGGCGGCGGATCCTCTGGGCGTACTGCCATGTGCCCGCCGGATCGACCCGCGACATGGGCGAGGCCGTGACCGCCCAGCTGGAGCGCTTCGCGCCCGGGTTCCGAGATGTGGTGGTGCAGACTCGGGTGACCACGGCGGCGGAGCTGGCCAACTACAACCGGAACTACGTGGGCGGGGACTTCAGCGCCGGGATCATGGACGTGCGCGGACTTCTCCAGCGCCCGGTGGTCTCCCGCGTTCCGTGGCGGACGCCCGTGCCCGGCGTGTATCTCTGTTCGTCCTCCACGCCGCCTGGCCCCGGCGTTACGGGGATGCCAGGGTACTTCGCCGCGAAACATGCCTTGAAGGACATGTTTGGGCTTAAGGTTCCCTCGCTCGGCCTCTAAGCCGGGGCACGAATCGGTGACAGCAGGCTCGGTCCAAATCGGGGCATAATAGCGCGGTGGGGAACTCAAGAAAACTGTCACTTGCCATAGCTGGACTCATCCTCGGCGCCTCCCTGGTTGCCTGCGACGACGGCAGAGGGGGTGCTGAAAGCGCGGCCAAGCAGTTTGCGTCCGCGCTTTCCACGCTCGACGTCGGCTCGGTCGCCTTTGACGGCAAAGACTCCGGGGTGGCCAAACAACAGATCCAGGACGTATTCAAGGCCCTGGAGCCGGACAAGCCCACCGTGGCGGCCGGCGAGCTCACGCTGGACGGCGACACTGCAACCGTTCCGTTGAACTACACCTGGAAAATCGGGACAGCCGAGTGGAAATACACGGTCTCCGCAGAGTTCACGAAATCCGGGGACAAATGGCTGGCTGTCTGGAACCCGGCAACCCTGGTTCCGGGACTCGCCGATAACGAAATCCTCAGCAAGGGCACCCAGTCGCCGCAGCGCGCCGACATCCTGGGCGCCGGTGACGCGAAGCTTGTCACGTACCGCCCCGTGGTCAACGTGGGGATCGACAGACTACTCCTGGGATCCGCGGATGCCGCCGCCTCGGCCACCAAACTGGCCGAACTGGTCGGTGTGGATCCCGCCGCCTACGCCCAGCAAGTTGGGGCCTCCGGCGCCGAGGCGTTCATCCGGGCCATCACCCTCCGTGATGAGGGCCGCACCATCACGGACGCGCAGATTACGGCCATTCCGGGTGCCCGCGCCATCCTGGAAGCCCAGCCGCTGGCACCCAGCCGCACGTTCGCAAGGGCTGTCCTCGGCACCGTCGGAGAGGCTACGGAGGAACAGATCGAGGCGTCCGACGGCGTCCTGACCGCCGGAGACGTGACCGGCATCGGCGGGCTCCAGCAGCAGTATGACGCACAACTCCGCGGCACCGACGCCGTGGTGATCCGTGCGCAGCGGTCCGACCTCACCCGCGAACAGATCCATGCCGCCGGAACGGATCCCCGGAAGGTGGTCTTCCAGATGGCTCCGACCCCCGGCACGCCCCTGAAAACCACTCTGGATCCGACCCTCCAGTCACTCGCCGAGAGCACGCTTGCCGGTGTCGGCCCGGCATCGGCCATCGTGGCGCTCCGCCCCTCCACCGGTGCGGTTCTGGCCGCGGCCTCCGGCCCCGGAAGCAACGGCTACAACACCGCAATGCTGGGCCAGTACGCTCCCGGGTCAACCTTCAAGATCGTCGATTCGCTCGCCATGCTCCGCAACGGACTGACGCCCGATTCGAAGGTGGAATGCACACCCACCCTTACCGTGGACGGCCGGACGTTCAAGAACGCGGAAGGCTACCCGGAAACGTCGCTGGGGTCGGTGGCGCTCCGCGACGCCTTTGCCCACTCGTGCAACACGGCGTTCATCGCTGCGCGCGACACGGTCACACAGGCCCAGCTTGAGGCTGCCGCCGTCGCCATGGGCTTAGCGGTAGAGGCCCCCTCGCTGGGCGCCGCGGCGTTCCTCGGGTCCGTTCCGGGCGAGGCTGCCGGCACCGAACATGCCGCCTCGATGATCGGCCAGGGCAAGGTTCTCCTGTCCCCGCTGGCGGCGGCCATCATGGCCGGGTCCGTGGGCAAGGGATCCCCCGTCTCACCGCAGCTGGTCCTGAATCCCGACGCCGGCGCTGCCGCGGCAGACACCTCAGGCGCGGCGACGACGGACGCGGGTTCGCCGTCGTCGACCGTTACGCCCGAGGCGCCGTCCAAGGCGTCCGGCCAGCCGATCACTGCCGCCGAGGCCGGGGCGCTGTCCGACATGATGCGGGCGGTGGTCACGTCCGGCCACGCCGGCTTCCTGTCGACCGTTCCGGGCGCTCCGGTGGGCGCCAAGACCGGCACTGCGGAGTTCGGCAAGGAGACCCCGCCCAAGACGCACGCCTGGATCGTGGCAGTCCACGGTGACCTGGCAGTGGCCGTGTTTGTCGAGGACGGCGGCCTCGGAGCCACCACATCCGGGCCGCTGCTCAAGCAGTTCCTGGCCGCCGCCGGCTAAGGCCCGAGTTTTTGTCCGGCTAGTGCGCGCAGAACTGTCTCGAAGGCAGATTACCTGGACAAAAAATCGTGTGGGGCGGCCATGGGAAGATTGTTGGCGTGGCCCACATAGACATTTCCGGTATTGACTACTTCCTCTCCGATGGCACGCAACTGCTCAACGGCGTGACTTTCAAGGTCCCGGACGGCACCAAAACGGCCCTGATCGGCCCCAACGGCACCGGCAAGACCACCCTCTTCCGGATCATTTCCGGCGACCTCGTTCCGGACGAAGGTGTGATCGGGCGCTCCGGAAACATGGGCATCATGCGCCAGTTCGTGGGCCAGGTCAGGGATGATTCCACGGTCCGCGACCTTCTGGTTTCCGCCGCCCCGCCGGCCCTGGCGGCCGCAGCCAAGGAAGTGGACTTGGCTGAGCTCGCGATGGTGGAGGACGACGACGAGCCCTCCCAGATGCGGTATGCGCAGGCCATCGTGGACTGGGGAGATGCCGGCGGCTACGACGTGGAAACGGTCTGGGACGAGGTCTGCATGGCCGCCCTCGGACTGCCCTTTGACCGCGCACAGCACCGCCCGGCGTCGAGCCTTTCCGGCGGCGAGCAGAAGCGGCTGGTGCTGGAGGCCCTGTTCGCGGGACCTGACGAACTCCTGCTCCTGGATGAACCGGACAACTACCTCGATGTGCCTGGCAAGCGCTGGCTTGAGGACAAGCTCAACGGGTCCAAAAAGACTGTCTTTTTCATCAGCCACGACCGCGAGCTGCTGAACAATGCCGCCGGACGCATCGTGACCCTCGAACCGGGCATCAACGGCGCCGGTGCCTGGGTGCACGGCGGTGGCTTTGGCTCCTACGTCGACGCCCGCGCCGACCGGAACGCCCGCTTCGAAGAGCTCCGCAAACGCTGGGACGAGGAGCACGTGAAGCTCAAGGAACTCGTCAACATGTACAAGAACAAAGCGGCATTCCGCTCCGATATGGCCAACCGCTACCAGGCCGCCCAAACGCGCCTGGCCAAGTTCCTCGAGGCCGGCCCGCCCGAAGCATTGCCGATCGAGCAGAACGTGCGCATGCGCCTCAAGGGCGGCCGGACCGCCAAGCGCGCCGTCGTGGCTGAAAAACTGGAACTGACCGGGCTGATGAAGCCGTTCTCCACCGAAGTATGGTTCGGTGACCGCGTGGGTGTGCTCGGCTCCAACGGCTCCGGCAAGAGCCACTTCCTGCGCCTGCTCGCCACGGGCGGGACGGACCCGGAACGGGAGCACCTCCCCGTGTCAGACGTCGATATTGCCGAAGTACCGCACGAGGGCACCGTGAAACTCGGCGCCCGTATCCGGCCCGGATTTTTTGCCCAGACCCACGTTCGGCCCGACCTCCTGGGCAAAACCCTGCTGGAGATCCTGCACCGCGGCGACGAACACCGGTCCGGCCTGGGACGCGAGGCCGCCGCCGGCGCTTTGGACGGCTACGGACTGGCCTCACAGTCGGAGCAGAAGTACGAGTCACTCTCCGGCGGCCAGCAGGCGCGGTTCCAGATCCTGCTCCTGCAGCTCTCCGGCGCCACGCTCCTGCTGCTGGATGAGCCCACGGACAACCTGGACCTGCATTCGGCCGAGGCGCTGGAAAAGGCCATCGACCACTTCGAGGGAACCGTCCTGGCAGTCACCCACGACCGCTGGTTCGCCCGCACCTTCGACCGGTTCCTGGTGTTCGGATCAGACGGCCGCGTCTACGAATCCCCCGAGCCCGTGTGGGACGAAAAGCGGGTTGAGCGCGCCCGCTGACCCCGGATGCTCTCTCACTTCCTGCAGGTTTTCGGCAAACGCTCTCTCAGTAGGCGAGAGAGCGTTTGCCTTTTTTGTGCAGAAAGTGAGAGAGCGTTTGCTGTCTTGGTGCAGGAAGTGAGAGAGCGTCAGGTTGCGATCATATGATCAGAAATTGCTATCATATGAGCATGAAGACTGAAGAGCGGCACCGCCTGATCGGGGAACTGCTGCGCCGCAAAGCCGAGATCTCGGTGGAAGAGCTGACCCGGGCGTGCGACGCATCGGGCGCCACCATCCGCCGCGACCTGGAGATGCTCGCATCGCATGGCGTGCTGCGCCGGGTCCACGGCGGTGCCAGGAGCCTCATTGCCGGCGGCGAAAACCCCGGCTACGGCCAGCGCGAACTCGAAGACCAGGCCGTCAAGGTCAGGATCGCCGCCGCCGTGGCCGGCCTGCTGGGAGAGCGCGAACACGTGTGGCTGGACAGCGGCACCACAGCCACGGAAATTGCCCGCGTCCTCCGCGGGCGCGAACTGACGCTGATGCCCATGTCCCTTCGCTCCCTGACGACGGTCACGGACGACGGCCCGCACGCCGGCGAGCGTCCTGCCCTGCTGCTCCCCGGCGGAAGCCTGGTTCCCGGCGAACTATCCTTCCGCGGCCCGCTCGCGGAGGCCAACATCCGCTCCCTGCGCTTCGACACGGCGGTGGTCACGCCCTGCGCCTTGAACCTCAGGGACGGCCTCCTGGCCCATGATCTGGAAGATGCCGCAGTGAAGCGGGCTGGACTCGAATCGGCGGGGCGGGTGATTGTTGCCTGCGCCGGTGCCAAATGGAATGCCACCGCGATGGCCCTGGTTGCCCCCTTGGACGCAGTGAACGTGATAGTCACGGACAAAGACCTGAGTGCGGACGAACTCGCACACCTTAACAACCTCTCGGTGGAAGTAGTTAAAGCATGAGCATTAACACCAGCACGACGGCCGGACCGTCCCTCAAGGCAGCAGCCGCCGCCACTTTTGTGGTCTTCGGAATCAACGGCTTTGTTTTTGCGAGCTGGGCCGCCAGGATCCCCGCCGTCACTGAGACGCTGCACCTGACCTCCGGCCAGATGGGCACGCTTCTGCTGTGCATAGCCGTCGGCTCACTGCTGGCTCTTCCGACGGCGGGACTTGTGGTGGGGAAGATCGGCACCGCCAACGCGGTGCGCGCAGGCGGTCTGCTGTCAGCTCTGGCCGGGGTGGGTATTGCACTCTCCCTGTCGGCGGAATCGATCCCGGGCACCGCCATTGCGCTGTTCTTCTTCGGCATCGGCGTCGGGCTGTGGGATGTCTCCCAAAACATTGAAGGAGCCGACGTCGAGCACAAGCTTAGGCGCACCATCATGCCCCAGTTCCATGCTGCCTTCAGCGGCGGGGCCTTTGTGGGGGCGCTGATCGGTGCTGGCCTGTCAACGATCGGTGTCGGCCTGCCGTTGCACTTGCTGGTCATCGCCGGTGTGGTGGTGGTGGTAGCCCTCGTGGCGCCCCGCTATTTCCTCCCCCACGCCGCCCAGGCCGCTCCGGTCGAGGGTGAACCGACGGCTGTGAAGGGGCCATCGGCCTGGCGTGACAGCCGCACCCTGCTGATAGGCGTTGTGGTCCTGGGCGCAACACTCACCGAAGGCGCCGGAAACGACTGGATCGCCAAGGCCACCGTTGACGGCCTGGGCAGTTCGGAATCCACCGGCGCCCTGATGTTCGCCTTGTTTGTCCTGGCGATGACGGCGATGCGGCTCGTCGGCGGCCGCGTGATCGACACCTACGGACGCGTTATAGTGCTCCGGGCCAGCATGGCCGCGGCCACGGCAGGTCTGTGCCTGTTTGTGCTCGCGGGGAACATCTGGCTGGCCGGGGTTGGCGCTGCGCTGTGGGGCGTGGGCGCTGCGCTGGCCTTCCCCATGGGGATGTCCGCGGCCGCCGACGATCCGAAGCATGCAGCCGCGAGGGTTTCGGTTGTATCCACTTTGGGGTATGTTTCCTTCCTCGCCGGCCCGCCGTTGCTGGGCTACCTGGGCGACCTCACGGGAATTCATCTGGCGCTCCTCGCGATCCTCGCCCCGATCCTGGTGGCCTTGCTCCTCGCCGGAGCCGCGAGGCCCCTGTCCTCCAAGTAGGGAGGGACCACCGATATAGGGTGGGGAGATGTACAGAGCGTGGCGCAAAGGACCGGGGTGGATCAGCCGAATCGACCGGCACCTTGTCCGCGGCGTGTCGTCGCTTCCGGGCGGAAACCACGATGAGTTCTTCCGTCGCCTCTCCGCGTCCGCCACTCACGGCAAACTGTGGATGGTGGCAGCCGCGATCATGGCCGCGTTTCCCGGCAAGCCCCGCCGGGCCGCCCTGCACGGGCTGATCGCCCAAGCGGTGGCATCGGCTGTTACCAATGTGGTGTTCAAGAGCCTGTTGCCGCGGGCACGGCCGCTCCCTGAGCATCTGCCGGTCTTCCGGTTTGTCCATCCGCAGCCCACCAGCTCGTCCATGCCATCGGGGCATTCGGCCTCGGCCATCGCCTTCGCGCTCGGCGCCGGGATGGTTTAAGCCGGGTGTCGGTGCAGCACTTGCGCCGGCGGCACTGGGGGTGGCCTACTCACGTGTCCACACCGGAGCCCACTGGCCATCGGATGTGTTCTTCGGTTCGGCGATCGGCGCAGGTGCGGCGCTGGCGACCCGCAAGTGGTGGCCCGTCCGCCCACCGTTTCCCGAAGTGTCCCGGACCGCAACCCACGCCCCGGAACTGCCGGGCGGCGAAGGGCTCAGCATCGTGGTGAACACCCTGGGCGGCTCATTCACCGAACAAACGGCAGACGCGCTCCAGGGAGTATTCCCGAAAGCGAATATAAAAACGGTCGAACTGGGAGAGAGCCTAGAGGAGGCCATCCAGGCCACCGCATCCCGCCCGGACACGCGTGCCCTGGGCGTGTGGGGCGGCGACGGAACTGTTGGCACCGCGGCCGCGGCCGCCGTCGAACATTCTCTTCCCCTGTTGGTGCTCCCGGGCGGAACACTCAACCACTTCGCGCGGGACACGGGGACTGCCAACCTGAAGGACGCTGTGGCAGCCGCAGCCGCGGGTGAAGCCGCGCGCGCCGACGTCGGCGTTGTGACGGTGGAGCGCGGGCTGGCAGGCAACCCGGAAAGAGCTGACGTGGTCATGCTGAACACGGCCAGCATAGGCCTGTACCCCAACCTGGTCCGGCGCAGGGAGCAGTTGCAGCCGGCCCTCGGCAAACCGCTGGCCGGCGTGGTTGCAATGTTCCGGACCTTCGCCGCGGGAACACCCACCACCCTGACAGTGGACGGTGTCCGGCACAAACTCTGGATCGCGTACATCGGACGCGGCCGCTACTACCCCCGGGACCACGCGCCCCTGTCGCGGCCCGTGCTGGACGACGGCATCCTGGATGTCCGCATGATCACCGCCGACGAATCCTTTGCCCGGCTCCGGCTCCTGTGGTCGGTGCTGACCGGTACGGTGGCGACGTCCCGGATCACCCACCTGCGGGAGGCCCTGGAGGTCCGCATTGAGTCGGAGGGCTCCCCCATGGCACTGGCGGTCGACGGCGAAGCGCTGGCGGGCGTGCGCAGCGTCCTGTTCCGGGTGGAACCGCGCGCCCTGACGTACTACTCGCCCCGCACCTAAGGCGGCTGCGTCCCGGAGGGGACCCCTAATCATCCGTGCGGACTACCCTGATTCGACCCTGAATCATCCCCGAGACAGGCGAAATCCGGCCGTGCCGTCGGTAGCGTGGAGCGTACACACGAAAACTTCCCCGCATCCCGCAGCCACCTGGCTGCTGTTCTAAGGAACATTTCCCATGATTGAGGCAACAGGCCTGACCAAGGTCTACGGCAGCAAAACGGCGGTTGACGGCGTCAGCTTCACCGTCAAGGCAGGGCAGGTAACGGGCTTCCTGGGCCCGAACGGTGCCGGCAAATCCACCACCATGCGCATGATCATGGGACTGGACCGGCCGACGTCGGGCACGGTGACCGTCAACGGCCTGCACTACGCCGATCACAAGGCCCCCCTGCACGAGGTGGGTGCGCTGCTGGACGCCAAGGCGGTCCACACCAGCCGCAGCGCCTACAACCATCTGCGGGCCATGGCGGCGACGCACAACATCCCCACGTCCAGGGTGCACGAAGTCATCGAGATGACCGGCCTGGAGGCCGTGGCACGGAAGAAGGCAGGCGGCTTCTCGCTGGGCATGGGGCAGCGCCTTGGCATTGCCGCCGCGCTCCTTGGCGACCCGCAGACCCTGATCCTGGATGAGCCGGTCAACGGCCTCGATCCGGAGGGTGTGTTGTGGGTCCGCAACCTGGTCCGCTACCTCGCCGGTCAGGGGAAGACGATCTTCCTGTCCTCGCACCTGATGAGTGAGATGTCCCAGACCGCCGACCACCTGATCGTGATCGGCCGCGGCAAGATCATTGCCGACGCCCCCGTGCAGGACATCATTGCGGGCACCCGTCAGGTCAAAACCCTGGTCCGCACGTCCGCGGCCACCCAGCTGTCGGCCCTGCTGTCCGGCGATGGCGTGACTGTGGACCAGGGCCAGCCCGAAACCCTGGAAGTGACCGGCCTCGACGCGCGGCAGATCGCCCAGGTGGCACTGGATAACCGGGTCCTCGTCTACGAACTCACCCCGCAGCAATCGTCTCTGGAAGACGCCTACTTCGACCTCACCAAGGACGAAGTGGAATACCACTCACACCTGACCGGTGGCCCCGCCGCCGAGTTGACCCTGGAAGCCGCCCCGGCAACGGCAGGAAAGTAAGGACGATGACCACCATGACTGATACCCAGACTTCCCGGGTCCGTGCCACCGCTGGTACAAAGGGGGTGACCTTCGCCGGTGTGCTGCGGTCCGAATGGATCAAGCTGTTCTCCCTGATGTCCACCCGCATCCTGCTGCTCCTGACCCTGGTGGCGATTGTCGGCGTCGGGACCCTTGCCGTCCTGATCCGGTTCTCCTTCCTGGATGAAATGGCCCGGCAGGCCAGGGACCAGGGCCAGACCCTGACGCCCGAAATGATGGCGCAGACCTTCCCGCCCGGATCGGGCTTTGACCTGTACAACCTGCCCAATGCCGGACTGCAGATCGGCATCCTGGTGTTGGGCTCGCTGGCAGTCCTGTTCATCTCTTCCGAATACGCCACGGGAATGATCCGTTCCACTATGAACGCCGTCCCGCGCCGCACACCGGCCTTTGTGGCCAAGGCGATCCTGCTCGCCGTGATCTCCTACGTCATCACCACCATCGCCGCCGTGGCCACGTTCCTGATTGCCATGCCGGTCTTCCAGGGCCTGGGCTTGGACCTGGACTGGTCCACGGACGGCGTGCTGTACAGCGTCTTCACGGGCGGCCTCTACGTTGCCGGGGTGGCTTTAATCGGCCTGTCGCTCGGCGCACTGCTGCGCAACTCCGCCGGCGGCATCACCGTGCTGGTGGGCCTATTCTTCGTATTGTCCATCGCGGCGAGCTTTATGACCTTCATCCCGGGTGACTTCTGGAAGTACGTGCCGCAGTACCTCCCCAGCGACGCCGGCGGACGGTTCCTGTCCATCGGCCACACCGACGGCGTCATCGATCCTTGGCAGGGCGGCCTGATTTTCCTGGGCTACGTTCTGCTGTTCCTGGTTCCGGCCATGCTTGTGCTCAAGAAACGCGACGTCTAGCGGACACTAGGCTCAGAGCATGAATGAAGCGGCTCTGGTCAGGGACGCGCCGGCCAGCCAGGCCGACGCGTCCTTTGCCGAAATCACGGCCAAGCGCCGCGGCCTCCTCCGGCGGTACCTCTACCAGCATCCGAGGGTGATGGACGGCGTGGTGGTGTTCAGCTATGGGCTGCTGGTGGCACCGACCGTGGTGGACGCGGTTTCGTCCGGTGCCTGGCTGGCAGCGGCACTCCTCTTCGCGGTCGCGGGGGCCCTGTTCTTCCGGCGCTCCCACCCAGTGGCGCTGGCAGCCTTCGTCGCGGTCATGGAAGTGGCGGTCACGCTGCTGCACCCGTGGGGTTCCAATGTGTCGGCGGGGCTGTGGTTCTCGCTCTACGCCGTGGCCGTGGTGCACACGCGCCGGTTCGCGCTGGCGGCCATGGCCGCCGCCACGGCGCCGCTTGCCCTGCTGTACCTGCTGGCCGCCGTTGGTCCCATGGAGAATTCCTTCGTCCACGACGCCGACGGCAATCCCGGGGACTTCCACCTCCTGACCAGCATCGCCACCGGCGCCAGTATCGCCCTGTCCAACGTCATCGCCACCGGGATCGGCATCTCGGTGCGGCAACGGCGGGAGCACGAGCAGGAGATCGCCGCCTGGGCGGCGCGGACGGCCAGCCTGGCGTCCGTCAACGAACGCAACCGGATCGCCCGCGAAATGCACGACGTCGTGGCGCATTCACTGACGGTGATGGTCAGCCTCTCCGATGGCGCCGCCGTCGTGGTCCGGAAAAATCCCGACCGCGCCGGCGAGGTCCTTGGTGAACTGTCGCGGACCGGCCGGACCGCGCTGGCGGACATGCGGCGTGTCCTGGGTGTACTTCGGGACGACGCCGGCGGGACGGCGCCACGGCAGCCGCTCGCTTCCGGCGACAGCCTGGCGAAGCTCCTGGAGGGCTTCCGGACCGCGGGTCTGCCGCTGCACTACTCACACACCGGCCCGGCGCTGCCAGACGACGCGGCCTTCCAGCTGACGGTTTACCGGATAGTTCAGGAGTCACTGACCAATGTGCTCCGCCACGGCCGGTCGCTGGGACGGGTGGACGTGGGGATCGTCCGGGCCGGCTCCACGGTCACCATTGAAGTGCTCGACGACGGCAAGGGAGTCCCGGGTCCGGGCACCTCCGACGGCGGCGGGCCGGGTTCAGGCGGGCCGGGTTTCGGCGGCGGGCCCGGTTCCGGCCAGGGACTGGCGGGCATGGCCGAGCGGGCGCGCATCTACGCGGGCACCGTGGTGGCCGGACGGCGCGGCCGCGGCTGGCGGGTCGATGCCGTCCTGAGCTGGCCCGCCGACGACCCCGCGGAAACCCACAACCATCCACCCCAACTGCAAGGCACCCGTGACTGAGACCCAACCGATAACCGTCCTGCTGGTGGATGACCAGCCGCTTCTCAGGATGGGCTTCCGCCTCATCCTCGAGGGCGAGGAAGACCTGCATATTGTGGGCGAGGCCTCCGACGGTGCCGAGGCGGTACGGCTGGTCCGCGACCTCAACCCCGACGTGGTGCTGATGGATGTCCGGATGCCCGTGCTGGACGGTATCGAGGCAACCCGCGCCATCACGGCCTCCGGATCCTGCGCCCGGATCATCATCCTCACCACCTTCGACGTGGACGAATATGCGTTCGCCGGGCTCCAGGCAGGCGCGTCCGCCTTCCTCCTCAAGGACGTGGCGCCGTCGGAGCTGGTCAGCGCCGTCCAGGTGGTGGCCAGTGGGGATGCCGTGGTGGCCCCGCGTGTCACGCAACGGCTGCTGGAGACCTATGTCCGCGCTGCTGCCATGCCGGCCCCCTCCGCCGCACCGCGGGACCCCCTGCTCGAAGACCTCACCCCGCGCGAAACCGAAATGCTCGAAGCCATGGCAGAGGGCCTCTCCAACGCCGAAATCGCGCACCGGTATTTCCTTTCCGAAGCAACGGTAAAGACCCACGTTCGCCGGATCCTGACCAAGCTCCACCTGCGCGACCGGGTCCAGGCAGTGGTTTACGCCTACGAGACCGGCTTGGTGGTCCCGAGTAATCCTGACTACTGACGCACAGGTTCCGCACAAGATTCGAATCCATGAGCAACGACACGGCGGCCGGGATGCTGCTGGCGGTATCGCAGATCGCGCTGACCTACACCGCCGGGCTCAATGTGACCATCTAGACTCGGAACCATGTCTTCACCTTCCGCTGCCGTTGACCACATCCAAGACCTTGGCACGTACGTCAGCGCATCGCCGTCGAGCTTCCACGCCGTTCACGAGGCCGCCCGGCGGCTGGACGAAGCCGGGTTCACGGGCCTGGACGAGCGTGACCCCTGGGCTGGCGGGGCTGGTTCGTTCTACTTGGTCCGTGACGGCGCGCTGATCGCCTGGGTGGTCCCGGAAGGCGCCGGACCCACCACCGGGTTCAACATCCTCGGCGCGCACACGGACTCCCCGTCCTTCAAACTCAAGCCCAAGCCCACCACCGGAGCATTCGGCTGGCTGCAGGCCGGCGTGGAGGTCTACGGCGGACCGCTCCTGAACTCCTGGCTGGACCGCGAGCTGCAGCTGGCCGGCCGGCTGGTCATGCTGGACGGAACCCAGCACCTCACCGCCACGGGACCGATGCTGCGCTTCCCGCAGCTGGCCATCCACCTCGATCGCGCCGTGAATGACGCGCTGACCCTGGACAAGCAGCGGCATATGAACCCGGTGTGGGGGCTGGGCGACCCTGCCGGTGCGGACCTCCTCGCCGTGCTCGCTTCCCACGTCCGTGGCGGCGCTTCCGTTGATCCGGCCAGGATCGGAGGGTACGACGTCGTCATTGCAGACACGCAGGCGCCTGCGGTTTTCGGGGCGAACGGGGAGGTCTTCGCCTCCGGGCGCCTGGACAACCTTTCCGCGACGCATGCCGGGCTGGCGGCGCTGATCGCGCACGGTGCTTCTCCCGCTTCTTCCGCCGGGGCGGGTGGGCCGATCGCCGTCCTCGCGGCGTTCGACCACGAGGAAATCGGCTCCAACTCCCGTTCCGGAGCCTGCGGACCCATCCTCGAAGACGTGCTGGTGCGGATCTCCGACGGCCTCGGCGCAACGGTGAGCCAGCGGCGGCAGGCCCTGGCGGCGTCGTTCTGCGTTTCCGCCGACGCGGGCCATGCTGTCCACCCCAATTACCCGGAGCGGCACGATCCCGCCAACCACCCGGTCCTTAACGGTGGCCCCCTGCTGAAGATCAACGCCAACCAGCGGTACGCGACCGACGCCACCGGAGCTGCGTTTTGGGCCCGGCTCTGTAGTGACGCGAAGGTGCCGTACCAGGAGTTCGTGTCCAACAATGTGGTGCCTTGCGGCTCCACCATCGGCCCACTGACCGCGACCCGCCTTGGGATCCGGACCGTCGACGTCGGAGTTCCCTTGCTGTCGATGCATTCAGCGAGGGAGCTCTGCGGTGTGGACGACCCGCACAGGCTGGCCACGGTCACGGAGCTGTTCTTCCGGACAGCGGCCTAGGGAGCCGGGCCGTCAGCTCGCCGGCTTTAGGGCGGTCCGCCAGGCGGCAACGGCGCGAGGTGCGCTGAACGTCCAGGTGGCAGCGTCACTGGCCCCGGCCGTTACTTGGGGTTTGTCGGCCTGTTCCGCGATTTGGCCACCGGTGGCCTCCCAGCGCTCGGTCCAGCCGCTGGGTGGGGATGTGACGGGCGTTGCGCAATCACACCCGGCACCGCCGATCAGCATCGCGCCGTCGCTGGCCGTGGTTAAGCCAGGAACAGTAATGCTGACAGCCGAGTAGCTCGCGTCAACAGCGGTGACGACGGGACTGTCCAGCGGCGTTGTGTTGTCGACGCCGCGGTAGGCGGTGATGCCGCCGCCCCACTTGGCGGTTGCACTCAAGGTCCAGCTGTAATCGGGCGGATCGGACGAACCCACCACGTTGTAGTAGGCGAAAACCCGTGCGCCGGAGGTCGACGAGCTGTTGATGGACAGTGCGTTCACGATGGGGGTCCAGCCGGACGGGATGGAAGCCATCGAACGGTTCAGGTCAGCTGTGATCGTTGCGACCAGCACGTCACCGGGCTGGGTGCCGGAGGGCGCGGTCAATGACACGGACGTGGAGGCTGTTCCTGAATAGGTGGTGCTTGAATTGACGGCGGTCACCCCGGTCGCCGGAATGGCCGGACCCACCTCGATGGTTGACGTGGCGGACGTTGAGCCGCCGCTGTTGGTGGCGGTCAGTGTCGCGGTGTACGTGCCGGCCCCGGAGTAAGTGTGTGAGGGATTCTGGGCCGTGGACGTGCCGCCATCACCGAACGTCCAGGACCAGGAGGTCGGAGCGCCGGTCGAGGTGTCGGTGAAGCTGACGGGCAGGGGAGCTGAACCGGTGGTGGGTGTGGCAGTGAAGGACGCTACGGGCGCCGGGGTGACCGCACCTAGGCTCCTGTCAGCGAACCAGTAGCGCTTGGTGACTTGGTCGCTGGCCAGGACGACGAGGCCCGTGGTGCTGTTCACGCTCTGCTTGGTGGTGGTCACATTGTTAATGTTCGGGGAGGCGGCGTCCTGGATGACCGGGGTGCCGCGGCCGGATCCGAAGACGGGATTGTCCATGGAGGCGGTTTTTTCATAGATGCTGCCTGCCACGCCGGAGAACGAGCAGCCGCTGACGGAGGTTGATGGTGCCGTCTGGAACGCGTGCACCAGATTGTTTTGGGTGTCCAGCACAATCTGCGGGCGTGAGACACAGTCGCCCACCGTGGAAATTGTGGACTTCGAGAAGGAACCAGTGCCGGGTTTGAACACCAGCAGCTGCAGCTGGGGCAGCGCCGGGTCCCAGGAGACGTCGTTAAGGCTGGTCTTCACAGCGGCGAAGACGCGGCCGGAGCTGTCGGCCTGCAGAGTTTTGAGGTTCAGGTGGTCATCGGACTGTTTGTTGCCCTGGATCGCCGGCTGGACCTTCCACGATGACGCCGCCGCCGGTGCCGTTCCGTCAGTGCGGGTTGCCCAGTTCACGGACCCGGTGAGCTGGTCGCTCCACATCACGCCGATCTTGTTCTGGCCGAAGGCCACGACGGCTGAGATGTCGTCAGGTGCCGGATTCGGGTTGGAGACAGGAATCACGAAGGGAGTGGCCCAGCTGGTGCCTCCAGGGGCGGAGTTGTTGACATAGACCGTGTTGGTGAACCCGGCGGTCGAATTGCCGGCCACCTGCGTCCAGGTGGCCCAGATCGCACCGGTGGAGTCCTTATCGATGGTCATCGTTTCGCTGCTGTTGGTGCTGATGGTCGTCGGGAAGCCGCTGTCCAGCGTGTAGGTGCCATCGGAGTAGCTGTAGCGGTACAGCTTCGCCGGTTTGCCGGACTTCGAAACACTGGAGGCCACGACGTGGGAGGCGATGTAAAGATGCTCGCCGTCCCACAGCGTGTCCGCCAGGGTGGTGCCGCGGGTGTCGTTCAGAACACCGGTGTCCACCCACGTCCCCGTGCCGCGGTCCAGCCGGTAGATACTCCAGCCGCTGCCGGACGTCCACATGTCTGCCCACCACGAACCGTCGTTCCACCACAGTTTGCTCTGGGGCTTGTCCGACGTCGGCGGGTTGCTTACGCCCGAATAGCTCAGGCTCGGCGTGCCATAGGTCGGATCAGCCGATGCCACAGGGGACGTAGCCAGGAGGGATCCCGCCACGATCAGGGCCGTGATGAGCGTTTGGCTCAGCCACCTGACGGTACGAGCAATCTTCATCGGGGCTCCTGGGCGCTTGAAAATCGTCAGCCTGAAGTCCGTTATGCGCGCTGGCCCAGAAACAGCGGTCAAACCCCAGTTAGGCGACAAGCCTATGCCCGGGCAGGGACGCTGCAATGAATTCCCCTATACCTAAATTGTGGGCGGAATGAGAACCCCTATACCTAATATTTGTATCCGCGGATAACCCCTGTACTTGGGTAGGGAACGTTATCCTGGGCTCAAAACTGAGTACCTACTACTGGTGACACCGCCTCAGACCAGCCATAGGCTCTTCCTCACGGCCAGAGTCAAAGGCTAAATGAGAGCTGGGGCCAGAGACCAGACCCATGACCGGATAAAGCGCTAATGCCGCGCCCGACTCCTTGGTCGGACGCGGAGTTGACTAAATCCGCAAACGTCATGAAGTGGTGAGGTATTTGTCCATTTCCACCCAGCTCCCAATTTCATTCTCGATGCCGGCTATAGAAGCCGCCAGGGCCACAATCAGCGTCGTCATCCCAACGCTGAACGAAGCGAAAAATATTCCGTGGGTCCTTCGTCGAATTCCCTCGTATGTGGACGAGGTTGTGATCGTCGATGGCCGTTCCACGGACAACACAGTGGGCGTAGCACAAGCAATCCGCGACAACCTCGTCATCGTCAATGAGCAGCGCAAGGGAAAGGGTGTGGCCCTTCGCTCCGGGTTTGATGCAGCTTCAGGCGACATCATCGTCATGCTGGACGCGGATGGGAGCATGGATCCCCAAGAGATTGGCTGGTTCGTTTCCCCACTCCAGCACGATTACGACTTCGTTAAAGGCTCACGCCATGTCACGGGAGGAGGGTCCGAAGACCTCACCCGCCTCAGGAAGGCAGGCAACCGCGCGCTGACCGGGCTGGCCAACGCGGTCCTGCACAGCAACTACTCCGACCTTTGCTATGGATACATAGCGTTTCGACGGGAATGCCTGGAGATCCTGCAGCTGGAATCGGACGGCTTTGAAATTGAGACCGAGTTGATTGTCCGGGCGGCCAAGGCCGGTCTGCGGATTGCAGAAGTCCCCAGCCTGGAGCTGGATCGCATCTCCGGCGCGTCGCATCTGCAGACGTTCCGCGACGGGTGGCGGGTACTGAGCACGCTCGCGCGCGAATGCACCATGTGGGAGGCGCCCACCGCCGGCGCCAGGCCGGAAGCGCTCCGCCGGGTGAAGTATGCCTACGCAAATGTCAGCGTCCCACGGACGCCCACGGACCCCCAGACAGTTCTCTCCCTGGTTCGGGGAGGCTAGCATGCTGGATCGGGATCGCATTGCACGTCCCACCGCGTCGATCGTCATTTGTGCCTACACCGAACGGCGCTGGGACCTCCTGCTGGACGTCATAGAGTCCGTCCGGGCCCAGACAGTTGCACCCCAAGAAGTCCTGGTGGTGATTGACCATAACGAGGACCTCTACGAGCGGCTCATCGAGATTGTCGATGACGTGACGGTGGTGGAGAGCAGCGGCCCCCGCGGGCTTTCCGGAGCACGCAACACCGGCGTCGGCCTGGCGGACTCAGACATTGTGGCCTTCCTTGACGATGATGCCGAGGCCGCGCCGGACTGGCTTGAACGGCTGCTTGCCTTTTACGACGATCCTGACGTGCTGGCCGTCGGCGGACGCGTCGAACCGGTGTGGGAAACGGGCCGGCCGGGCTACTTCGGTGAAGAGCTCGACTGGATCGTCGGATGCAGCCACCGCGGAATGCCCAAGGTGGCCTCCGAGGTCCGGAATGTCATCGGCGCAAACATGTCCTTCCGGCTTGAAGTCCTGCGCCAGGTTGGCGGCTTCAACCTTTCGCTGGGACGCCAGGGCACCTTGCCCCTCGGCTGCGAGGAGACCGAGATCTGCATCCGTTCAAGGATGGGCTCACCCGGATCGCGGATTGTTTACGAACCCGCGGCTTTGGTACGCCACCACGTGCCGGCGGACAGAGGGACATTGCGCTACATGCTGTCGCGTTCCTGGTCCGAAGGGATCTCCAAAGCCCAGGTCAGCCGGGTGGTAGGCCACAAACGGGCTCTGGGCCCGGAACGCCGGTACGTGCGCAGCGTCCTGCCGCGGGCCGTATTTGCGGGAGTGCGCGATTGGGGCCGGGGCGACAACCCACAGGGGCTCGGTCGGGCGGGAGCTGTCATTGCGGTCCTGGCATGCACCGCAGCCGGGTACGTACGCGGACGCCGGATAGCCCACGTCGAGGGCCGTCCGCTGTCCGGGACTGCCCTTACGGGCGCACCGTGGAGGGAGGTCCAGTGAGCGAACGCGTCGGTGAGCTTGTAGAGGAGAGGGCTGCCTTTGAGCTGGCACCGGCCATGGAGAGTGCCGTCCCGCCGGAGTGGGCGGGAGCCCGCTGGATCGGTGCCGTTGATCTGGAATGCCTCACCGATCACACGCAATTGCAGCTGCTCAGTCATGCGGGCTACGACCGCGCACGGCTGTTGGTGCGCCAAGGGACAGCGGTTCGTGGCTTCGTCGATGTGGAGGCTCCAGGGGGAATAGTCCAGCGGGACGCTCTGGAGGAGGCTGCTGCTGGCCTTCCAGCGGTTGTGCCGTTGACCGCAGGAGTCGCAATCCCGTCCATCACCGTTGTCGTCTGCACTCGGGACCGCTCCGCACTGCTCAGAGGAGCACTGACTGCCATCCTTAGGCTCGACTACCCCAATTTCGATGTCCTCGTGGTGGACAACGCGCCAAGGACTGCCGAAACCGCCAACATGGTGTGCGACGAGTTTGACGACCCTCGGATCAGGCTCATCACCCAGCCCGTCCCTGGACTCTCCCAGGCGCGGAATGCAGGCCTCCGCCACGCACAGGGCGACATCGTCGCGTACACCGATGACGATGTTGTTGTCGATGAGGCGTGGCTGCGCGAAATCGCCGCCGGTTTCGAACGCATGCCCGGCACGGCCTGCGTCACGGGACTCGTGCCGGCAGGGGAGCTGCGTTCACCGGCCCAGGGATACTTTGATGACCGCGTCAGCTGGTCCAAGTGCGTGGCGCCGAAGGTGTACTCCCTTGCCGAGCCGCCTGCGGAACTTCCAACGTTTCCCTTCTGCATCGGCGCATTTGGAACCGGGGCCAACTTTGCGTTGGACCGCCGCGTGGCGCTTGCTCTGGGCTCCTTCGATGCAGCCTTGGGGGTTGGAACTCGAACCGGGGGAGGCGAAGACATCGATATGTTTACCCGGGTGATTCTGGCGGGGTACTCCCTGGTTGTTCAGCCCTCAGCAATTGTCTGGCATCGGCACCGTGACGACTTACAGGCGTTGCGCGTCCAGGCGAGGGGGTACGGCCTGGGCCTCGGTGCCTGGCTCGCTAAGATCCTGTCCAACCCGGAAACGGCAAAGCTCGCCCTGGCACGAAGTCCACGGGCTGCCCGAAAGTTTCTGCGGAATGCACGCGTTCAACGTGGGTCCTCAGAAGAACGCCCACTCGGCGACGACTCATGGGATGCCCAACTCGCTAAGGTGCTGCGCTTGGAGCTTTACTCGGTCGCCCTTGGACCGCTTAGTTACATGCTTGAACGACGCCTTGGGGCAACTAGGCCCACGGAAACGAATCGGACCGCACTCAAGCTTGGACACTCACGCAAGGCAACTTAGGAAGGTCTCACATCATGGCCCTACTGATTAAGGGCGACGTTTCCACGCCGATGCCACAAGGATCACGGACACGCTCCAGGTTTCGGTATGCCGAACTCGCATTAGCCGCCTGCGGAGTAGCCACCGCCTTTCTCATCCTGTTGGACGTGGGCGGGGCACCATTGGCCGCTTTCAAATTAATTGTTTGTCTTGTAATCCCGGGATGGGTGGCTCTATCCCGGATCCCTGACTTGGATCCCGCCGCCCGGCTGGTCTGGACTGTGGCGGTGAGTACCGTGGTCTACGCGACGGTCGCGGTGGTGTTGGCATGGACCGAGTCCTGGCATCCTCGCCCGGTTGCAGCCATCCTCGTTCTCGCCGGTTCCGTGGCGATTGTTTCCCTGTCCCCAATTGGCGGCTGGGATCCTGGTGCGCCGTCGAGGCGTCACAAGTTGCCCCGACAAATCAGGGCCTACGTTCCTTGGCTGATCCTTGCTATCGCCGTTCCCCTGTGGATAGCGGGGCTGGGCATGACCAGCGACGGAAAGCTGGATGGCTTCGGCCTGCTGCGTATGTTCCCTCCCATCTGGTATGCAGCGGTCGTTCTCAACGTGGCGCTCTGCATATGGGGCGTCGCGGCCCGAAAGCAGTTTTCGAACAGGCTGATGAGCGTTTCGGTAACCGCCCTGGTGCTCATGCTGTATTCGTCTGCCACGCTTCTGGCGAGTGTTCCCCGCTTGCCCTGGACGTACAAGCACATAGCCGTAACGGACTACATTGGGGCGTTCGGCCACGTTACACCGTCCCTGGACATCTACAACCGGTGGCCCGGATTCTTTTCCCTGAGCGCCTTTCTGGGCGAAGTTATGGGTTATAGGGACGCGCTCGACTATGCGGGCTGGGCTGAGACTGGATTCGCCCTCGTCGACACGGTGATTGTCCTTGCTATCGCACGGAGCATCTCCAAAAATACCCGCGTCTATTGGACAGCTACCCTGGTTTTTGTCTTGGCCAATTACGTCAACCAGAATTACTACGCCCCCCAGGCGTTCTCCTACTCGCTGTACCTCATCATGTGTCTGATAGCGCTGACTTTTCTTCGTTGTACGCCAGCGAAATGGGTCGCGGTGGTCGAAGACCGCTTGCGGGACAGGCCAATGGCGGCTCGCCTGCGTGCCCGCACTTCGCCTGCGCTGGGGGAAAAGTGGGAGCAACCGGGCCCGAAGTTTCAGATACTGGCCGTCGCCGCGATCGTGGTGATACAGATCGTGATCGTGGTGAGCCACCAACTTACTCCGTACTTGGCCGTCCTGGCACTCTGCCCACTCTTCCTCCTTGGCTATTTCAGGCCACGATGGCTGGGACCCTCGCTTCTCGTCATCGCGCTGATCTACCTGATTCCCAACGTTGCCTACATTCGGAGTAAGTATGGGTTGTTCAGCGGCTGGAACTTCTTCAAAAACACGGGGTACAAGGCGGGGCCGGCGGAACCGCTGATCTTCGGTGAGTGGACGCTGACCGGGCAGACCCTTGCCCATGGCGCTGTCGTCCTGACGGCAATTACAGGCCTGTTGGCGATAGCCGGGTTCGTCCGCCGCATGCTTCGTGGGGAAATACGGACGACGCTCGTGGTGGCATGGCTGGCCTTCGCCCCCATACTGGGGCTTTTTGGTCAGTCATACGGCGGTGAGGCACGGTTCCGTGTCTACCTTTTCGCCTTGCCCTGGCTGGCCATCGGTGTGGCGTGGCTCTTCTTTTCTGGACCCATCCGCACCCGCAAGGCGGCGGCGGGAGCCACCGCGACCCTCTCTATCATGGCCCTGCTGTTTACCCTTGTGTACTTCCAGCCCGAGGCAGACTATCGGGTGTCCAAGGAGGAAGTCGTCGCCGGTAAATGGCTTGATTCACGCGTGCAGCCAGGGGACTCCGTTTTCGGGACCAACTATTTTTTCCCGCTCCTTATAGGACCCAATTATCCCTATTACCTCAAGGGTGGCACCGCAACTTCCCTCGCGGCTTACCTTAAGGATTCAGCGGAAAACATTTCAGTGGAGAGTATCAAGCAGTATGCCCAACGGGTGCGCGACGCCGACAGGACTTACATCGTCCTTTCGGATGGACAGCAGCAACGTGCCATCCAGCGCCAACTTTTTGAGGCAGTCCTTCTGCCTCAACTCGAAAAGAAGCTCATGAAGGCTAATGACGTCGAGAATGTTTTCAACAACGGAGCAGTCCGAATTTACGAAATCCGAAATGCAGATTAGGCAACTGTCCGCGTCAACGATTCGGCGATATGTCCTGGGAGTCATGGGGGGCCTTTTGATGGGAGTGTTGATATTGTCGGTGGTAATTGGAAACGACACGGGAAAGATGCCAGTCGGTGACCTTCCCGGTTGGCGCCAGACCGGCTTCCAGGATTTCGTTCTCCCGGCCGAGCACGGCAAGGTCGGCGAAGTCTACGGACCGGATATGCGTGGATACGCCGGATTCCCTGACACTTCCAGGCACGGAGCATATGCCCCGGATTCCGTCTTGTCAGTTTCCGATGGAATGCTTCGGTACTTTCTCCATGAAGACAACGGGCAGCCCAAGGTGGCCAGTGTAGTTCCCTTCGGATATTCAGGGCAGCTATACGGGCGGTACTCCATTCGGTTCCGTTATGATTCCCTGCCTGGCTACAAGATCGCCTTTATGCTTTGGCCGACCAGTGATCAATGGAGCGACGGGGAAATAGATTGGCCAGAGGGCCAGTTGAACGGCCCTCTATACGGCGTTTCGGCAATTAGGGGCTCATCGGCTTCAGGGACTATCAAATTTGACCCCCCGCGCCGGATCTACTCGCCGACCGGTCCCGGGGACTGGCATATCGCAACGACTGAATGGACACCCGGGAAAGTGAAATGGTTTTGGGACGGTGCCCTTGTCGGTCAAACAGCCGTGCCTTCCGGGGTTCCCGTGAGCCCCATGCGTTGGACGCTCCAGGCAGAAACCGCGGATGACGCCTCTGTGGCGTATCCCAGCCAGTCAATCTCAGGCCAGATGGAAGTCGACTGGGTGGTGCAGTATGCCTACGCTCCCTAACACCCGTATAGACCTGCTGCCGGCATGGCGGACTAAGGCCCGGCGGCGCGGTTCGGCACAAACTGACGTGGTGGCACTGACTGACGATGCTGCTGAATTGCAGGCAGAACAGGCTGGTGTAGCAGTCCCAACCCATCCCAGCCTGACCGCCGTCTTTCAGGCCCTCGACAGATCTGGTCCATGGTTGCTCCTTCGAGGTGAGGAGGACCTCCTCCGTCCATCCGGAGATGTCGATATCCTGGTCTCCAAGGCCCAGCTGCCTGGCTTGGACTCCTTGCTGAAGACCGCAGGGTTCGCCCGTGTTCTGGCACCGGGTCACGGCAGCCACCGCTTCTATTTCAGCTATTCCCGGACCGATGACCTGTGGCTCAAGCTGGATATTGTCTCCGACATCAGTTTTGGGACTAACCAGCAGTGGAAAACCTCCCTCGCAGGCCGCTGCCTTGATACCAGAACAAGGAGAGGGCAAATTTGGTTGCCAGCGACGGCCGATCAGGCGTGGCTGCAATTGCTCCACCTATTTCTGGATAAGGGAGAAATCGTGCCAGCGCGCGCAGAGTTGGCACGGCACGCAGGGGATCTTGCCTCTGCTGAAGATGATTTGGCGAGGAGAATTGATCGGTACTTAGGGCCGGGCAGTGCTGTCGAGTTGCTAAATCTTGTCCGTTCCGGGAATTTCGACGGGGTGCCAGCGGTCTCTGCGAGGCTCAGCGCTGCCTGGACTGCCCGGTCTGTGCTGAGCACCATGGCCCGTGGAGGCGTCAGCCGCGCACTTCGGACTGTCTCGCCGATCCTGCAAGGCAGGCCCGGAAGGGGACTGGCGGTAGGAGTAATGGGGCCAGATGGTGCCGGCAAAACGAGCCTTTTGAGAAGCCTGTCCGACACTTTGCCTGTTAGCGGAAAGTACGTGTACATGGGACTGTGGGCGGCGGGCCCACGGGACGACCTGCTGAGGCGTATTCCTGGGGGAAGGCTGGCCAAGAAAGTGGTCCGTATTCTCGGCGGATCCTTGGACGCCAGATATCAGCGCCTGCGCGGCTGCGTGGTCCTCCTTGACCGTGTGCCGCACGACGCGCGTCTGCCCGGATCAATCGACAATAGCTTGGGTGGCAGGATCTCGGCTGCCTTTGCCCTTGCCCTCGCGCCGGAACCCGATGTCCTTCTTGTGCTTGATGCTCCCGGTGAGATGATGTTTGCCCGGAAGGGAGAGCACTCCGTCGAAGTTTTGGAGGCGTGGCGGCGGGCCTATCTCGACCTGGCCAAAGGGCTCCCCGGGACCGCTGTCCTTGATGCCAGCCAACCGCAGGACGCGGTACGTCAAGTGGCGACGGCAATCGTATGGAACGCCGTGGTGAGTGGCGCGGCTTCCCCGGTACGGTCACGCAAATCCACGGAAGCACGGGCATGACTGATCTCCATCCCGGACCCAACGGCCATCAGGATAGGGAGGGCCCTGAGCCGGATCCCTTGGTTCTTCAACGGTGGAAGCTTCTTGACTGGCGGTTCCTGCTTCCCAATCCGCAGCCGCGGACCGTGGGGTTCGGTGGTGCAATGGATTCCGGGATGGAAGAAGCGCTCCGGCTGCTGGATCCGGGTGCAGTCCGTATCGGGATGGAGGACGGCGCTCCCCACCAGCTCTTTGAGATGGTGTTGCTCTCGGAACCGGATGCCCGTCTTTTCAAGGCCGGAGCTGAAGCAGTACAACTCGGTGGCTGGTTGTGTGTCCGCATTCGCCGTTCTTTTCGAACCCGTAGTGGACCGAGGACTTTGCTGGGGTGGCAGCGGAGTCTCAAGCGGCAAGGTTTTCAGGAGGTCTCCGTTCACTGGTACGCGCCCAGCCTTGACTTCCCTTCACGAATCGTGCCGGTTGGCTCGCGGACAGCAGTTCTCGAGACTCTGCGCAGACACAAGGGCATCCGCTTCGGAAAGACAAAACAGTTCATTGGCCGCGTGGCGCTGGACCTTGGGTTGTTCGCCGTGGCAATACCGGAGGGCGTGGTTACAGGCCATCGAAGTCTTGATACGTGTATGCCGGCGGGAGAACTTTGAACTTTATTGACGCGGTCCTCAAGGCGCGCTACGAGGAGCTCGGTCTCGATCAGTACGGGGTGGGGCGGGAGTGGACCACGGTGATCCTCACTCCCCAGTTCGCTACGTCTCGGCACATTGTGGCCCTCATCACGCCCGACTATGCCCAGCGGGCGCGCCTGGTTGTCAAGGTACCCCGGCAGCCCGGGGACAACGGAGGTGTGCGGCGTGAAGCCGCTATGCTCCAACAGCTGTGGGCACTGAGTCCGGACAGGGCGGAGGCAACGCCGGCGATCGTGGGCGTCGTCGACGTCGGGAACCATTGCGTTCTCGTCGAAACGGCCATGACTGGGGACCCGTTGGACCCCGCTCTGGTAACACTAAACCTTCCCGGCGCCGTGAGGTCGGGCGTTGAGTTCGTTGCGGGCCTACCAGTTACTGAACGGGCCTCCACTAATGCGGATTGGTACACCCGGAAGTTAAGCCAGCCGCTAGGTGAACTTTCGGAGCTCGTGGCAGGACACTCCGAGGTTGTGTCACTGGTGGAGCGGACCCATGAACTGCTGGCAGCGCTCTGTACTGCAGAACTGCCGGCTGTTTTCGAACATGCTGATCTCAGCCATCCGAACATCTTTGTGCGGCCAGGGGGAACGCTGCAAGTGGTCGATTGGGAGCGTTCATCCTCGGATGGACTTCCCGGGCACGACCTTGTCTTCTACCTTCAGTACTTGAATGAGTCGGTACGGAGAGCCTTTTCCCGGCCTGAACAGATGGCGGCGTTCACCGACGCATTCGCCCCTGACGGCTGGGCGTGTGGGCCGCTTCGGAAGCACCTGGAGGCCAGGGGGGTAGACCCCGGGCTGCTTCCCTTACTGATAGTCGCGACGTGGGCACGTTCCGCTGCCACTTTGGGCGCACGGTTGGCGGGTGAACGCTCGTCCGGCCAGGAGCCGCATCATGTACGGGAGACGGTTCTTGCTGACCGCGACTTTTGGTTGTGGCGGCATGCCATCGAGACGGCCGGACGGCGCTGACTGCGATGTCGGTTTCTCGCGCCCGGATTGCTTTTACCGGAGGAAGGTCAGCGCCAGAAGTTCGCGGTAGAGAGATGGAAATCCAAGCCTGAGTGCCCCGAAGGCGGCGGCTACGCATACAGCCACAATCACTATGACGGTTACAAGCTCGTTTCCCAGCGGCAGGGTACGTACCCCGAGCCCCACCAACGCGACGGTGAGGCCGCATACCAGTCCCGGAATCATGGCGCGCAGCAACTGGCTGCCCCTGACCCCGATCACTTTTGCCGCTACTGTTTGCATGCCCGCCGAAAACAGCAGCGTGACCCCGAACTGGGCGGCGGCCACGCCTACAATCCCCCACTGAGTGGCGAACAAGAGTACCGGGATCAGGACGGCAAGCCGGACGCTCGACACCCAAATCGACAACGCCGGGCGTCCAATCGCCTTATAGACGTCGTTGGCCCCGGCGCCAAGGGATCGAGCGGAAGCGTAAAGGGCGAGGAAGACCAGAGGCAGGACCGCTGCGTTCCATTGATCTCCGAACAGCACAGGAACGAGTGCCGGAGCCACCACAGCGAGGCCGACGCCTGCGGGTACACCGTAAAGCGCCTGCACCTGGACGCTCTTCAGGTAGCCCTTCTGGAGCCGACCCGGCTCATTCCGGACCCGCGAGTATAGGGGAAACATCACAGAGGATAGGACGAAAAAGATGTTAATGATGAGCAGTTCGGGCAGTCGGAACGCCAAGGTGTAAAAACCCAGAGCCTGGGCCCCCAGCATCCTGCCGATGATGAGGTAGTCGATGTCAAAGATGAGCCGCGCGAGCAGATTACTTCCGGCCACGGGGATACCGTAGGACAGATTGGCCTTGAGGGATTGCGAATTAACGCGCCAAATTCGCCAGGAGACGTGCTCAGGCAACAGAACCCAGCACGAAACTGCGTACATCACGGAGCCAGTTGCGGTACCGATTGCCAACGACCAAGCACCGTAGCCGGCGAAGGCGAGGATCATGCTCAAGGCGCCGGTTACCACGGCGCGGATCACGGTAGCGGCAGTGAGGCGTTGAAAGCGTAGATCACGCCGGAGCAAGGATTCCGGGACGGCCGCCAAGGCAGTGGCCAGCAAGGAGACTGCCAGTACCTGGACCAGGGACGCCACTTCCTCGCGGCCGAAGAATTCTGATATCAGCGGCGCTCCGATCAGCGCCCCTGCGACGAGCACACCGCCCACGAGCATGGAAATCAACAAGGCTGACCGTGCAATCTCGGCCGAACGCGGCAGATACACCAGGGCCTGCGCCACCCCGGCGTCGGCCAAGGTTTCTGCGTACGCCATCACCACGAGGGCAAGTGCTACTAGGCCATACTCTTCCGGGGACAGCAGCCGGGCCAAAACGATGGTGGTCAGCAGCACGGTGCCCTTGCCCACTACCTGAGCAAGGCCCTGCCACATCGCTCCGCGCACACCCAAGTTGGCCAGGGTGCCGGAGGAGAGGGAATCGGCGGGCGTGCGGGATTCCGCTCGCGGCCGGGGCTTGCCGAATCTCACGGGCAGGGCTCCTCTGCCTGACGCTCGTTTTGGTGCCCAGCGATAGCTTGTTGCAATTCATCCAGATACTCGCCGGCAACTTCCTCCCATGTCCGCTCCTGGGCGTTGGTGCCGGTGGGGGATAAATCCGAGGTCAGATGGTGGATGATGTGCCGGACGAACAGCGAGGTATCCGGTTCCACCGTCAGCAGCGGATGCGGTTCCTGTTCCCGAGCGGCAACAGGAGTAGCCACTACCGGGAGACCGGCAGCAAGGGCTTCGCGGACGGAGTTCCGGATTCCGACTCCATGTTCGTCCGGGAAAGCCGCCACCTGTGCGGCCTGGAAGACTTCGCCTACGGACGGCACGTTGGCGAGGACGTCCACCCTCGGTCCGGCCAGTGAGAGGATCTCATTTGTAGGTTGACGGCCAGCCACAACGAACTTCGCTGTGGGAACCTCGTTCCAAACGAGGGGGGCAATGCGGTTGATGAGGACCGCCGCGCTTGCGATGTTTGGTCCGTAGTTCAGGCTGCCAACGAAGCAGACTACGCGGCTGCCTTGCTTTTGAACTGTCCGAGCCAAAGGTTCTGATCCGTTGGGAATGCTGCGGACAGGCCGCCCCAGGAGGCGTGACCAATCAGCGGCATCCTGTGCTCCGACTGTCAAGAGTCGGGCCCTTGCCGGCAACTGACGCTCAGCGCTGATGATCTTTCTGCTCTTTCGCGCGCGGTAGGCGGCTCTCCATCCGGAGGCCAGCACACTCTCCGCGCCAACCCTTTTCGACCATGGATCCACCGTTTGGAGGACCAGAGGTCCCTTAAGGTGGGAGGCAAGGAAAAGAACGTGAGGCCCATGTACCAAAACCGCGTCACACTCGCCCGATAGCTGCTCTGCCCGTTGGAACGCCGGCCTCGTAGCCCGTTCCTGAGCGCCGACGTCGTGGTTGCTAAAAAGGGACCTGACCAGAGATGCTGAGCGTTGCCGGGTAGGTAAGACATGCACTTCGTCGCAGCGCGTGCGGATTTCGGCCGGCAATTCGACCGGCCCGGCGAAGGTGAGGAGCGTCACTGCCACATCCCGGGGAAGATTCCGCAACACTTCGAACGGAATCATGGAACTGCCATCCCCCAGCATGGGGTCCCTGTTGGGCACGCTTTCTGTGACGTACAGAAGCCTCATTACAAGAGTTTACGGGAGCGGCCCAGCGTTTCGCCGTTCCGGCGCCGACAACTGCGGGTTTACACAACGTTAAAGAAAGCGGACGACGGTGGAGGTCCCGCCGTCGTCCGCTGTCTTAGGAGAGGTTACTGCCAAGCCCGCACGTAGTCGACAGTCATCTGTGAAGCTGCTCCGTACGCCGCTGGACCACGGCCGGAACCGGTATTCAGAACGAGGTAATGCGGATGGGTCGCCGGATTATCGCTGACAAACGTCTTGACTAGTACGCCGTCCATGTAGATGTCCGTGGTCGACGCTTTTCGCTGCATGCCGAATACGTGCCATTCGTTATCCCACGAGCCTCCCGGCTGGAACGTCTGCCACTGCCCGGCCCCGTTCATGTAGTTAGACGTCATGGGTCCCTTGGGCTCCGCAATGTCAATCTCGTTATTCGTAGGCCAGGACTGTCCGGTAGTCCACCATGCAGGCCAGTTGTAGATGTTCGTGCCGTTCCCCGAGAACTTGATTCGTGCTTCGACGTAGCCGGTAGTGAACTGGTAGCCCGTTGTTGCACCACCTCTGGGATTTGTAGAAATCAACGCGCCAGAGGTCGATGAGCTGAGCGTGAGGGCAAGGGTGCCATTGGAGACGGCAACATTATTGGGGTCCGTCTTAACGTTGTTCATCGTGCCGCAGGTGGGAGAGAACCAGCAGTTGGACCATTTGCCCGTGTCAAGGGCCGTGCCGTTGAATTCGTCGGCGAAAGCCATGGTCCACGCCCCGGGCACACCAACCGGCATAGCGCCGGTTGTTGCAAGCGGTGCCACGGCGGGCGCGGGCGCGGGTGCCGGCGCAGGTGTCGTCGATGCCGGGGCGGGAGCAGGTGCAGGCGCCGGCACCGGCGCCGGCGCGGTGGTGGGGTCCGTGGCCGGCAGTGGGGCCGGAACAGGGTTGGTGTTGCGCTTGACCTGTCCCGGGGCCTGGGCACGATTGGACGTGTCCGCGACGCGGCTCAACTCGGCGCTTTGGGGCCCTTGGTCGGAGACCTGGCCGAGGGAAACGACTCCCAGGAGGGCGACGAGTGCGGCCGCCGTCAGCGACATGTTGCGCTGGGTCTTGGCACGGCCCGCGGACTTCTTCAGCACAGACCGTCGCTGGGTGGGCGCCGCGGCTTCTTTGGAATAGGGGCGCGCGTCAGGGCGCGGCTGATCATGGGGTGCAGGCATGGGTGATTACCTCTCAACGCCTGCGGAGTTAGCTGTCGGATTCGGATGAGGCCATCCGGCCGCGCAATGCGGCTTCACCCCAAGGGCCGGCTTTAAAGCCGTGGCCCGGACACTCTGGGTCCCCCGCCTCTGCCTAATGATGTCGTGGACTCCGGGCAGCGGCAGAGCTTGGCGTCTGCCCGGATTTGGGCCTGGAAGGTCGGCCCACTTGATCGACCGTACATGACCGGACCTGATTAATCACAATCAGGTAACGAAAGTCACGCCGTCGGAGCGGCCCCTTGCGCCCGGCCTCGGTTGCCCTTCGTTTAACCCTGATCGATAGGGTGCGCCGGGACGCCGACCCACGTTTCGCCGTCGGGCACGTTGCTCAAAACGGCCGCCCCCATACCCACCGTGGCGTAGGCCCCCACGGAGGTCCGTTCCCGGACGCTGCAGTTCAATCGCAGGTAGGCCGCCCGGCCGATCCGGACTCCGCCGCCCAGCGACACACCGGCGGCGAACGTCGCGAAGTCCGCCACGTCGTCGTCGTGCGTGAAAGTCACGGACGGCATGGCCGCAACATGCGCCGCAAGCGTGACCGAAGCCGTCAGCGTCACATTCCGCAGCAGGATGCTGGCCCGGCCGATCCGGCAGCCCTCGGGGCACTCCACGGTGGGGTCGATCGCCGTGGCGTACCGGCATCGCGCACGCCCTGGGCCGCTAGCCGTTCCACCACGGCTTCCCGGGATTTTCCCGAGTCCAGGCATACCAGCACCAGTGCGTGCGTGAACTTGGAGGCGTCGTCAATGGTCCCCAGCACCGGCGCTCCGTCCACGGTGACGCCGGTCATTTCCTTGTCGTCGTCGAGCAGCCCGACGACGTCGTACTGCCCGCTGGCGCGGACCATGGTCAGGACCTCCCGGGCCAGCCCGCTTGCTGCGACCAGCACCAGTTCGCTCACCGGCGTACCCCGGCGGCCGCCCGTACGCTGTTCATGACCCGGTTCAGGCCCACGTTGTCCAGGCCGTGGAAAATCGGGAGAACTAGGGTCCGGTCCGTCAGCCGTTCGGTGTTCTGGAGCCCTGCGTTGCCAGTATCGCGCCACCGGTAGGCAGGCTGCCGGTGTGCCGCCATGGTGCCGCGGCGCGCCGAAATTCCGGCATCGGCCAGGCGGGCCAGGAGCCCTTCGCGGTCGGTCGCGAAGTCCGGGAGCACCTCGAGCCAGAAGGACTGGAAGTTGGTGGTTCCGTACGGTGGGTCGGCCACGAACCGGAGCCCGGCCAGGCCGGAAAGGCCTGCCTCATAGCTTGCGGCCATCTCCCGGCGGCGAGCCACGATCTCGCCCAGCCGGCCCAGCTGCACGATGCCGACGGCGGCCTGCAGATCCGTCATCTGGTAGTCGAATCCGACCTCGACATACACCTCTGGCGCGGCCGTGCTGTATCGGCGACGGTCCGCCGCCGGCACGTTCAGGGAGTGGCCGCGGAGGCTCCGGGCCCGTGCCGCCCAGTCCGCCCGGTGGGTTGTCAGCATGCCGCCCTCGCCCGTGGTCAGCACATTATCCGCGTGGAACGACCACACGGCAATGTCCGCCCCCGTGCCCACGGGCCTGCCCTTGTATTCCGAGCCAACAGCGCAGCCGGCGTCTTCGATAACGGTGATTTCGTGACGGTCGCACAGCTCGCGGACGGGGTCCAGGTCAACCGGCACGCCAGCCTGGTCCACCACGATCACGGCCCGCGTGTCCAGGGTCAGTGCCGCCCGGACCGCAGCCGCAGTCACGGTGCCGGTGGCCGGATCCACGTCGCAGAACACCGGCCGCGCCCCGACATACGTCACCGCATTCGCGGTGGCGATGAAGGCCAGCGATGGAACCACCACGTCATCGCCGGGACCGATGCCGGCCACCACCAGCGCCAGGTGCAGCGCGGTGGTGCCGCTGGAGGTCGCGACGGCGTGGCGCACCTCCTTCAGGGCGCTGAACCTCGCCTCGAACGCCTTCACTTTCGGCCCTTGCGTTAGCATGCCGGAGGCGAGGACCTCGGCCACGGCGCGGGCTTCGTCGTCGCCGAGCCACGGTTCCATGACGTTGATGCGGGCCAGGACGGTTTCCGCAGTCACCTGGCACCGGCCTTTCTGGCGACCGTTCTCATGTCCGAATCCTTTCCACGTTTCGCTCCCGGGGTCTGTGCATTCCGTACTGCAAAATTAGTCCGATGCATGCCGTTCCGGCGCGGAAAGCAGGCGGTCGTGTGGGCACCGGCAGGGAACACTGCGGGAATTGCGGGTACCTGCAGCGCCCTGTGCCCCAGCCGATGTCCTAGAGGACGGGAAGGACGAATTGTTCCTTGGCCTGGGCGGCTTCCTTGCCCGTCGCGAGGGCTGTCAGCTGGGCGCGTGATTCCACTCCGAGTTTCCGGTAAATCGCGGTGAGGCGCACTTCCACGGTCCGGACAGAGACATACAGGGTGGCCGCGATTTCCTTGTTCCGCATCCCGCGGGCCACCATGCGCACCAGCACACGTTCGTGGTCTGCAAGCATCAGGATCGCGGGGTTGCCGGGGGCACCTGCCGGTTCCACACGTTCGTCGAGCAGCAGCGAGTCGACGTGCTGGGCCCACGCGTGGGCCCCGGCTTCGTCGAACATCACTTTTGCTCGAAGCAGACCGTCCCGGGCGCTCCGGAGGCGGCCGAAGGCGCCGAGACGTTCGGAGTAGCACAGCAGTGTCCTGGCACGTTCCAGCAGTGATTCCTGGGGGTTTGTGCCGGCGAGGGCGTCACTGAACAGCTGGAGCGACTGCTCACCATCGGCCAGCATCGCCCGGCTCCGGGCGACAGCCATCATGAGCCAGGGCGAACGCAGGCCAACTGCATGGCTTTCCAGGTGCCACAGCGCCTGGGCGGCCTCCCGGTGCCGGCCCAGCCGGACCAGGACTTCCACCAGATCGGACTCGGAGCGGAGCAGCGTGGGGTTGCTGAAAGCCTGGCCTATCTCCCCTGCCCGCGACAGCTGCGCGAAGGCCTTGGCGAGGTTTCCCCGCATGAGGGCAAAATGCCCCTGGCACGCGGCCAGCTGCGCCGTAATCGAAGGGTGGCTTTCCGCCCCTGAGAAGTGCTGGGCGTCCGTCGCGTAGGCGCGGGCGAGTTCCTCGTTTCCGATCGCATTGGCCCGCCAGACCCGGAAGACGTGCCGCATTCCACGGTGGTATTTGGTTTCCGGTTCTGCGAGCTCGAGATCTTCGATCAGTTTCACCGCCTTCCGGACGTTCCCCGCACGGATTTCATTGTCCACTGCGAGGAACTGCGCGGTTTCGCGCCAGTTGACGGTGTTTGCCTCCAGGAAGTTCCGCACCCGGGCAAAGGCCTCCTGGGCGGCCAGATGGTGTTCGGCATAGCTCAGCGCGCGGCCCTGTACCAGAAGGGTGGCAACCGTTTCGTGCCCGCCGTCGGGCTTGCGGCCGATGTCCTCCGGTGTCCCGCTGATCGCTTCGATGAGTTGCCTGGCGCTCTCCGCCAGGGCCAGGCAGTCCGGTGAGGCGTGGTCCTTGAACTCCTCCGCGTACCGCAGCAGGCTGGTGGCATCCGCAAGCTCCCAGCGGTCCGCATAATAGAGCGCGCCGGCCACGAGCAGGCGGTTAGCGAAGGCCGGATCGTGCTGCCCGAACTCCTTCACCAGCCGGAGCACCATGCTGGAGCGCACGGTGCCGCCCTGGATGAACTGGATCTCGAAGGCGAGGCCGGTCAGCCGAAGGATCAGGGCAGGGTTCCGCGTCACGCGCTGCGCCCAGTCCAGGTAGCGCTTGGCGTAGACGAATTCACCCCGGTTCAGCAGCAGCTCGGCCACGGTGGTGAGCCTCGCGGCCGTCTCCGCTTCCCACGGGTTGATGGTCAGGGCTCGTTCAACGTATTCGACGGCGAAGGGCACTTCGCCGCTCCGGATTAGGTCAACGGCAAAGCGGAGTAGCCCGAACGGGGTCTGCCGTTCCAAAGCGGTAAAGCTAAGGTGCCAGCGGTGGGCGTAGGGATCCGCGGGCTCCGCCGCTGCCGCCATGGCAGAGTGGCTGGCGGTCCGCGTTGCCGGTGTCATGGCCGCATACACGTAGCCCCGGAGCAACTGGTCCTGGATCCTCAGATGCGGCCCGGACCTGCCCACCATGCCCTGTGCCAGCAGTTCGTCGATCCCGCCCCACAGCTGGTCATAGGCTCTTTCCAAGGTGGCGATATCGCTGCGGCAGGACAGCGAAAGCAGGTCAAGGACCTGCCTCGCGACAGGCGAGAGTCCCCCCACGGTGGCAGCGAACTCCGCTTCGAAGCTTCCCTTGCCGGGCAGCGGAACCGGCAGCGCGTATTTTCCGTCTGCCACACGTTCCAGCAGCAGCGTAAAAAGTTCGACGGCGGCGAGCGGGTTCCCTTGGGTGGCAGCGGCGACTGCGTGGACCGCCGCCGTCGCGGTCTGCCGGGCCGGAATGGCCTCCAGCATGCGGACCGTGTCGTTGTAGTTCAGCGGCGCCAGCTGGAGGGCGGGAAGGGATGCGAACGGGCTACCGGCTATCTCTTCCCGCACGCTCATGAACAGCGCCATGTCCGTTCCGGTCAGCCGGCGCGCCAAGTAGCCGATCACCGCCTGGCTGCTGGGGTCCAGTTGGTCGGCGTCATCGATGACAATGACGGTCCGGGACGACGAGCGCTGGTGCAGCCCGTTGAGCAGCAGGGTGGAGACAGTTGGGACGTCCATGGCGCCAGTGGAATCGCGCAGCAGTTCGTCGGCGAAGCGGTTGAGGACGGGGTCATCGATGCCGGTCAGGAGCGCGGTGAGCCCCGAGAGCGGCCAGTCGGACTCTGAGGCACTCGCTGTCAGGAAGACGGTGCGGACATCGGAGAGGCGGGGAATCTCGGAGAGGAGGGCGGACTTACCCGTCCCGCGCCTGCCCACCACCTTGAGGGCTGAATCGTTAGGACCCCGGATTACGGAGAGTATCCGGTCCAATTCCCTGCTTCGGCCTATTAGCGACATGTGGTCCCCATCCATCGAAGAAGGAGACCGAACTGCTTGCTATCCAAAGATCCTGGGGTCCATCCAGCCGCTTGCGCGACACGCGGACCGGTTTTCCTGGCCGCCTCATTGCGTCCAGTACGGTACCCAGCCGTTCTTGCCAATATAGACCTGTTCCGCTGCGGGCACCAGAGACTTTTTGCGCCGCGAAGCGGGAGTAAAGTGGGGTCTGGTCAGGCCGCCAGGGCGAGCATCGGAATGGCGCCGCCCAGATGGGTGCGGCCGCGCCCCGGGTGCGAACCGCCACGACGACAGCCGATCTTGCTACAGCCCTGCTTTGGCGGAGACGGGGCTATTCGGCCGCTCCGCCGACAGGCGCTGCGGCGAAGGATCGTAGGTGCGGATTCCCTCCGTGATGTCCTTGTTGAGCTGCGTCAGCCGCCGGACGATCTCCGCAGCGTCCTGCGCCGCGGATTTCGGCCAGCCGTAGCAGGCGGCCACGGCTTCATCCAACTGCTTGTGCAGCTCATTCGAGCGCTGGGCACCGGAAACCTCGCTTGCCATGGTGTTATCTCCGGGGGTCGCGTGACGCTTGCCGGGTGATCGCCTGACGCATGCGTTGAGGCTAGCCCAATCCGCCATCCGCTTGCTGGGGTTATCCAAAGAAAGGCTGGCGGGCCCCACGCTTGGCTAGACTTGCGCCTGAGACGAAAGGCGACCCACATGGTGAAGGAGCTTGACACCCTGGTGCCGGGAACGGTGCTTCAGGAACGCTACACAGTGGGAGAGGTGCTTGGCCACGGCGGGATGGGCACCGTCTATCGGGGCACCGACAAGGTCCTTGACCGCGAGGTGGCGCTGAAGATTTTCCGCCCTGACGTCGCGGATGCGAACGAGGTCCGTCGGCAGCACAGCGAAATGCGCTTGTTGGCAAGGTTGAACCATCATGGCCTCGTTACTCTTTTCGACGCCGGCACCGCCGTCCAAGGCCATCACGAGGTGCCTTTCCTCGTCATGGAGCTGATCCCGGGAAGCGACCTTCGCCGCCGTATCTCCGCCGGGCCGTTGACAGGGGCCGAGGTGGCGCGCATTGGAGCCGAGCTCGCCGAGGCGCTGCAGTACATCCACCACCATGGCGTAGTGCACCGGGATGTGAAACCGGCAAATATCCTGCTGGCCAAGTACGCCGGGGGCGCCGGGTTCCGCCCGAAGCTCGCAGATTTCGGCATTGCCCGGATGGTTGAAGGAGCCCGGCTGACTGCCACCAACATGATCCCCGGCACGGCAGCGTACCTGAGCCCGGAACAGGCCATCGGTGCGTCCGTGGGCCCGCCGGCAGACATCTACTCCCTGGGCCTCGTTTTGCTCGAAACCCTCACCGGGAAGGTGGAATTTTCCGGACCTCCCTTGGAAGCCGCCGTTGCCCGGCTTTCCCGCGACCCGGTGATCCCGGATGGTTTAGGTCCGGGCTGGAAGGCGCTGCTGGAAACCATGACGGCCAGGGAACCTTCCATGCGGCCAGGCGCCGGCTGGGTTGCCGAGGCACTGAACGGCGAGGGGGAATGGACCACTCGCGTGGAGCCGGCCGCTGCCGTTGAGGTCCCTGCACGCGGGCTTCCGCAGCAGACCCTGTTCTTGGGCGGAGCCGATGCACCGCAGCCTCGCGCTGCAGATGGAGGCGATGGCGGAGCCGCAGGCAAGATACTGCCCGCCCTGCCGGATAGCGAAGCCACCAACGCGTCATCTTGGCAACCCCTGCTCCCGTCACACCGGCCCGCGTCGGCACGGCAGCGTTCCGAGCCCCCGCAGCCCGGAACTTGGCGGTTCTGGCCGGACTCGCTGCGTCTGCGCGGCCGCAGGCTTTGGATCATCGCTGCGCTTATGGCTGTGGTTGCCGTCGTTGCTGGCGTTGTCGTGTTGGGCGGGCTGCAACGCCCGGCATCCGTGCCGGCTAACACTCCCGGACCGGCTACCCCCGGACAGATGGGCGAGCACTTCACCGAGCTGGAAGAGAGTGTCAGGCCATGACCGTCTCACTGCGCCCAAGCCCGAGAGATGGCGACCCGGGGATGCTGCCGGGGAACCGCCGTCGCGTCCACCGCCATCCCAGGACGGCCTTGGCGTTGTTCCTCGGCGCCGTTCTATTGGCGGGGTGTGCCGCTGCACCCGAGCTGGAGGAAGCCACGGCTGGAAGGTTCCAGGCGCGGGTTGCCACTGCGAAACAACTCGCAACCGAACAGAATTTCCCGCGCGCTCTGGCTGAGCTCGACCAGTTGGGGCGAGAGGTGCAGGCCGCTGCAGAACAGGGTGACGTCTCGTCGCAGCGGCGTTCCCGCATTGAATCTTCAATCAGCAAGGTCCGGGCAGACTTGGAAGCGGCCAGCGCCGCCGTCGAACCTGCCCCCGCACCGACAACTTCCACCCCGGAACTTTCCCCGGGGGGTGGGGACAGGGAGGACAAGGAAGAAGACGGCGGCAAGGGCGGGGACAAGGGCAAAGGCAAGGATGATTGACCCGGGACGGTATCCCAACAGGCGCGGGCCACGGTTTTCCACATAGGGCCGGGTGGGCTTCCACCTTGGAAGCAGGGCATCTAGCCTTGAGTCAATCGCGAATCGCCTATCCGGTCCAAATGCACTAAGATATTGAAGTCTGTGCTGCGCCCTGCCTCCGTTCTGTTGGCCGGGCATCGCACGGCATCGCAAATGAACCTCCTGTTACGGAAATGCCGTAACCGCTTAGCCCAAAGGAGGTGGGTTCACATATGCGTCCTTACGAATTGATGGTAATCATCGACCCCGAGGTCGAAGAGCGTACCGTTGAGCCGTCGCTTCAGAAGTTCCTGAACGTCATCACCAACGATGGTGGAACCATCGAAAAGGTTGACATCTGGGGCCGTCGTCGACTGGCTTACGAAATCAAGAAGAAGTCCGAAGGTATCTACGCAGTGGTGAACTTCACCGCCAAGCCGGACACCGCCAAGGAACTTGACCGCCAGCTGTCTCTTAACGAGACCATCATGCGCACCAAGATCACCCGCCCCGAAGAGCAGAAGGTTGTTGCTGAGTAATTTCAGCTCCGATTTTCAATCTTCACCCCGCAGGATCGAATTCTTCACTCAGGATCGAACAAGGAGGCAGTAGATGGCAGGCGAAACCACCATTACGGTCATCGGTAATCTCACCAATGACCCGGAATTGCGGTTCACACCGTCAGGTTCGGCAGTAGCGAACTTCACCATCGCTTCCACCCCGCGCACCTTTGACCGCCAGTCCAATGAGTGGAAGGACGGGGAAACCCTGTTCCTCCGCGCAGCGGTATGGCGTGAAGCAGCCGAGAACGTCGCCGAGTCCCTCACCAAGGGCATGCGCGTGATTGTTTCCGGCCGTCTGAAGAGCCGTTCCTACGAAACAAAAGAAGGCGAAAAGCGCACCGTTATTGAGCTCGAAGTCGATGAAATCGGCCCGAGCCTGCGTTACGCCAATGCCAAGGTCAACCGCACCCAGCGCTCCGGCGGTCAGGGTGGGCAGGGTGGCTTCGGCGGCGGCAACAGCGGCGGTGGCTTCGGAGGCGGCAACTCTGGTGGAAACCAGGGCGGCAACTCCGGTGGAGGTTTCGGTGGCGGCAACCAGCAGGCTGCACAGGAGGATCCCTGGGCAACGCCCGGTGTATCCAACGCAGGCGGCGGCTGGGGCAACGGCCCCGATTCCGAACCTCCCTTCTAAACCAATCATTTAGGCCCGACGCCGGGACCGCCGAAAGTGCCGCAAGGCACTGGACGTGTCTGCCGCCGTCGGACCACCACCATCCCGTGGATCAATATCCACGGGCTCCATAGAATAGGAGCTCCACGATGGCTAAGGCTGAACTCCGTAAGCCCAAACCAAAGTCCAACCCCTTGAAGGCCGCTGACATCACTGTCATCGACTACAAGGACGTAGCATTGCTGCGCAAGTTCATCTCCGACCGCGGAAAGATCCGCGCCCGTCGCGTCACTGGCGTCACGGTGCAGGAACAGCGCAAGATCGCCCAGGCAATCAAGAACGCCCGCGAAGTTGCACTGCTGCCTTACTCCGGCGCTGGCCGCGGTTAGGGAAGGGATTAACTAACATGGCAAAGCTCATTCTGACCCACGAAGTAACCGGTCTCGGTGCTGCTGGCGACGTTGTCGAGGTCAAGGACGGTTACGCACGTAACTACCTGCTGCCCCGCAACTTCGCCCTGACCTGGTCCAAGGGTGGCGAGAAGCAGGTTGAGTCCATCAAGGCTGCCCGCGCCGCCCGCGAGCACGCTTCCCTGGAAGATGCTCAGAAGCAGGCCGCTGCACTCTCCGCCAAGCCGGTCAAGCTCGTCGTCAAGGCTGGCGAGACGGGACGCCTGTTCGGCACCGTCAAGCAGGCCGACGTCGCCGACGCTGTTGAGGCCGCTGGCCTTGGCCGCATCGACAAGCGCAAGGTTGAACTGCCGACTCACATCAAGTCAGTTGGTTCCTACCAGGCCAACGTCCGTCTTCACGCTGACGTTGCCGCTGTGATCGAACTCAACGTAGTCGCAGGCAAGTAGCCTTTCCGGCTACGCAGTCCTGAACTGCACGAAAACCCCCGTTGCCGTAACCGGCAGCGGGGGTTTTCTGTGCCTTCGCTGCCCCGAGATGGTTAGGGCCGGTCTAGCTCTGCCATGACGTGGCGGTAGCCCGTGCGTACCATTTCGGCGAGGATCTCGCGGTCTACGTCGTCGAGCTTGTGATGGGTCTTGTTCCGTCATGCCGGTAGTCCCCCACCCTGTGGCAGGCATGTCAGCCCGGCGGTGCCTGCCATGCTGCATCCGGGGAATCGTGAATTTGGACGCCCGGAATAAACGCGGACAGCCACCGGTTACGTGAGTACATGCAAACACATGCAATATAGAGCCTCAGGAGTCCACAGTGGAAACCCGCCGCATCACCGTACTGTCCGCCGGCCTGGGCGTGCCGTCTTCGAGCAGGCTGCTCGCCGACCAGCTCGCAGCAGCAGCAGGGCACCGCCTCGCCGATGTCGGTTTCGAGGTGATGGTTGACGTCGTGGAGCTCCGGGCCCTTGCGGTGGACATCGCCAACAACTTTGTCACCGGCTATGCGGCTCCGCGCCTGGCTGATGTCATTGCCGGCGTGGAGGCCTCCGATGGCATCATCGCCGTCAGCCCGGTGTTCAGCGCCTCCTACAGCGGCCTGTTCAAGTCCTTCATTGACGTCCTGGACCCCAAGTCCTTGGACGGCAAGGCGGTCCTGCTGGGCGCCACCGGCGGCACGGACCGCCACCAGATGGTTCTCGAGTACGCGATGCGCCCACTGTTCAGCTACCTGCGCACCAGGATGGCCGCTACAACGGTTTTCGCCGGCCCCCAGGACTGGGGAAACACGGACGACGGCGGCTCGCCCCTTTCGTCCCGGATCGACCGTGCGGCGGCAGAGTTTGCCGCCCTCCTGGCGGGGGAGCAGCCAGGCCGTAAGCCGGCGGCCTTGGACTCCGTGCCGTTCGAGCAGCTCCTGGCGGGCATTTCCGGCGGACACTAAGGCGGGCCGTCCGCCCCGGGCTCCTCGCTGCCGAACTATTCGGTCTTCCCAGTCGTTGACCGGAACATGAAATGTCCTGTGGATTCAATTGACCTGATCATGAGCGAACGCAGCGGCGTCGAAATCGACTACTGCCCGCAGTGCCGGGGCGTCTGGCTTGACCGCGGTGAGCTGGACAAGATCATCGACCGCGCCAACGACGCCATGGGTGGAAGCGCACCGACGCCTGCGCGCCCGGCGGCCGCGGCGCATGTCCCTGCTCCGGTTCCGCCCCCGCTGTATCCGGACTTTGAACCCCGCCGCGAGCAGCCCCGTTACGACCAGCCGCGCTACGACGACCCGAAATACAGCAAGCCGGGCTATGACCGCGACTACGACCGCCGTCGTCCCAAAAAGAAGGAAGGCTGGCTGGGAGACCTCTTCGACTTCTAGCCGCCGGACGGAGCGCTGTGCCCTGGTGGGCTGCGTGCCCTAGGTCACCGGCGGTTGGCCGAGGCTGCTCAACAGCCTTGGCCGTCCGAAACTTGGTCCGCACTCCGGGGGAGTACAGGACCGATTCAGGCGGTCCGCTCGCGATGATACCGGCAGACGCAATCAGTTCATCCTTCAGATGGTGCAGCGTGGCAGAGCACAGCGGCCACGGTTTATGGGTGTTTGGAATGTAGATGCTCCGTCCCCGGAACGTGCCGCGCACTCCAAACGTCGCCGTGAGAAAGACCGATAACGGGTCGTCGACGGTGGCATCTGATTGGGGTACGACGGCGAAGCTGCTCCGTGCTCCGTGCTCCGTGCTCCGTGCTCCGTGCTCCGTGCTCCTTGCTCCTTGCCTGGACGCTTGACCGAGTAGCCGATGGCTTCAACGTCTGGCGATTCCGGCCGGCGTTGGAAATAGCGGATTCGCGACCACACGTAGGGAATCCGCTGCTCGCGCTGCCAGGACGACGGGCAACCGGTTCGCGTCCAAGCTCAGGAAGACCACGCCTCTGGTTCCATCTGGTTCCGCCGAGTAGAGGCGCACGTTGACCTCATTGAAGCTGCCCAGGTACGGAATCCCGGGGCCGCGTCCGATTCCGGCGTTCTTCACGCGGAAACCGATAAGCCCTACCCACAAACTGCTGTCGAAGAGTTCCGGTTGCACTCCGGGCGGCATGAAACGAGCGGCTACGTTTTCCGGGATGCGCCAATGCAGGAATATGGCGTCGGTCCAGCGCTGGTCCATGATGGCGGGCGGTGGCAGTTCAGGCGCATCGAGCCAGAGGGACTCGGCGTTCGAGCGTTGATCCATAGCCAAGTGCCCTTCACGCGGCCTGGTTTTAACGTCTGTTTGGAAACCCTCACCAGCCCTGCTGCGCCGACTGCTAGAGTCGGAGCACCCTGTGTTCTCACAGCGGGAGGGGTATCCCCTCTACCTAACGCATTTACGGGATAAGTCCCCCAACGTACCTAACAGATCAATTGGCGTTGCCACCTCCACCCCTAGCTCTGGCGGAGCGCGAAATTCCCTACGTGGGACGCGATATAAAAGCGAGTACTCACTACTGGTGTGTACCTAGCCGGGCAGGCCATACGCTTTTGGCCAAAGCTTTCTACACACGCCATGAGGTGGTGAGGCATTTGTCTGTTTCCACCCAGCCCCCAAGTTCGTTCTCCAAGCCGGCGGCAGCGCCGGAGAGAGCGTCCATAAGCGTCGTAATCCCAACTTTGAACGAGGCCAAAAACGTCCCTTGGGTCCTACGGCGTATGCCTTTATACGTGGACGAGGTCGTGATTGTTGACGGTCGTTCCACGGACAATACCGTTGGGGTGGCGCGGGCACTTCGCAGGGATATCGTGGTGGTGGAGGAGCAGCGTAAGGGCAAAGGTGTCGCGCTACGGTCAGGATTTGCTGCAGCAACGGGCGACATCATCGTCATGCTGGACGCTGATGGAAGCATGGATCCCCAGGAAATTGGATGGTTCATTCCTCCACTCCAGCATGACTATGACTTAGTCAAAGGTTCCCGATACGTCACGGGAGGGGGGTCGGAGGACCTGACTTGGCTGCGGCGTACAGGAAACCGAGCACTGACCGGGCTGGCCAACGCAGTTCTGCACAGCAACTACTCGGACCTTTGCTACGGCTACATCGCTTTCCGGCGGGAGTGTCTGGAAGTTCTGCAGCTGGAATCCGACGGATTTGAAATCGAGACGGAGCTGATCGTCAAGGCTGCGAAGGCGGGCCTCCGGATTGCCGAGGTCCCCAGCTTGGAACTGGACCGCATCTCCGGGGCATCAAATCTCCAGACTTTCCGGGACGGCTGGCGGGTGCTGGGGTCAATGGCCCATGAGTGCCTCCTATGGGAGGCCCCCACTGCCGGCGCACGCCCCGAGGCGCTGCGCCGCGTGAAGTACGCCTACGCCAACGTGAGCTTCCCGCGAACGCCCACCGATCCGAAAAGCGTTCTTCCCGTAATAAGCGTGGCCTGACATGACGTACGCTCCTTCCCCAAGTGTCACCGTGATCGTGTCCGCCTACACCGCTGAACGCTGGGGCTGGCTGCTGGACGTAATCGGGTCCCTCCGCGCGCAAACCTGCGCACCTAAGGAAGTCTTGGTGGTCATTGACCACAACGAGGAACTTCACGAGCGGTTGACCGAGACTGTAGATGACGTCACCGTCGTTAAAAACACCGGCCCGCGCGGACTCTCTGGGGCCCGCAACACTGGCGTGGGCCTGGTGGACTCAGACGTCGTCGCCTTTCTCGATGACGACGCCGAGGCCGCGCCGGACGGGCTTGAACGCCTAATGGCGCTCTATGACGATCCTGAGGTGCTCGCAGTGGGCGGTCGCATGGAACCTGTCTGGGAGGCGGGGCGTCCCGGTTACTTCGGTGAAGAGCACGACTGGATCGTTGGCTGCAGCCATCGGGGCTTGCCACGGGTTGCATCCGAAGCACGGTCGACACCAGCAACACCATCCGACTGACACCACCCAGACAGGGGACGACCATGCACACCCGGCAGACCAAGGCACTGCACTTCGACATCCACGGCCGCGTCACGATCCGCGTCGACGCAAAGGCGCCGGCAGCGACCCAGCTCCAGAGCATGTTGGCGTGTTTCGCCACCGACACCGAACGGCCGGCCGACATCGTCGTCGATGACCGGCCGGAGCCGATGCCGGATGCGGGTCTGCTCGAGCACGAGCTCGCGTATACGGGGAACAGCGTGCGTTTCCAAGCCGATCGGGTCCAGGTCGTCAGGGACGCAGAGCAGTGGCGCATTCACGGGGCGGGGGAGCTGTTGACGTCCGTGGTCCCTGTTCTCGATGCCGCCATGGTCGGTCGAGGAGCCGCCATGATCCACGCGGCAACGATGGCGTACCGGGGTCACGCGATCGCGCTTCCCGCCGCCGGAGGGACCGGTAAGACGAGCACCGCCGCCAAGCTGATGCGGCGCGAGGGGTGGTCGTTCATGGGCGACGACTGGGCCTTCCTCGCCGAGGACGCCACGCTGCTCGGCTACGCGAAGCCGATGTTCATCAAGCCGCACCACCGGGCCATCTACCCGCACCTGTTCGAAGGTGTCCGGAAGCCCCTCGTCCCGTCACGGCTCTCGGAGAGCGTCGGCCGTCTCACCACGGTGGCGCACCCGTACGTCATCCGTTATCCGCGCCTCGCGGACTTCTCCCGCCGATGGTCGCCGGAGCACCGCATGGTCGAGGCGGGGACCGCGTTCCCGGGGCGAGAAGTGACGACCTCGGCCCCGCTCGCGGCCGCCGTCTACGTCGAGCGCTTCGAGGGCACCCGGTCTCGGATCGTCGAGCGGACGAGCGAGTGGATGGTCGACCGCATGATCGGCAACTTCCACATCGAGATGGCGGGCTTCTCGCAGCGGGTCGTGACCGGCCTGGCGGCCACGTCCGTCGTCCCGTGGCGCGAGCACTTCGCGGCGAAGGGGGTTGTGCTGAGCAAAGCGCTCGACGGACGTCCCTGCCACCTACTGCAGGTGCCCTCCGTGTACTCGGCGGACGAGGCGTCGGACGACATCGTCCGCTATCTCGAGCAGCTGCTGCCGTCGGTCCTCGACGAGCAGGCCTGAGGGGCGGACACAGTGGGTCACAGCCCTGGCGAGGTCACCGCGGTCGTTCCGGCCCGCAATGCGGAGCACCTGCTCCCGCGCTGCCTGGAGGCCCTGCGTCAGTCCGGTGTCGCCGAGATCATCGTGGTGGACGGATGCTCCACCGACCGCACCGTCGACCTCGCCCTCGCGGCCGGTGCCCGGGTCCTGAGTGACGAGGGGCGCGGCCTGCCATGGGCTCGAACGCACGGTGTGCAGAGCAGCAGCACCCCTTGGGTCCTGCTCGTCGACGCCGACGTCGTGTTCGGGCCCACGGGGGTCGCCGACCTGCTCGCGGAGCTGGTGGAGGGCGGCTACGACGCCCTCCAGGCCGGTCTGGAGAGTGTCGGTGGACCCGGCTACTGGGGGCAGGCGCTGGCACGTCACCATCGCACCGGCCGCAGCCGCTACTGGTTCGGGCTCGTGGCGACGCTCATCGACCGAGACCTGATGCTGCGTGTGGGTTTCGACGATTCGTTCAAGTCGGGGGAGGACATCGAGCTGCGTTGGCGGATGCGGGAGTCAGGGCTGCGAACGGCGGTGTCACGCCGGGTCGTCGTCGAACATCGTTTCGCCGCAGACGACTTCGACTTCGCGCTCGACCAGTTCCTCATGGACGGAACGGGACTGGGACGGATGATCCGCAAGCGCGGCTGGCGCGGTGCGAGGTTGGCGCTGCTGCCCGCCGCCGCGGCAGTCCGGGGAAGCGCCTTGAGCCTCGCCGCGGGCCAGCCTCGGTGGCTGCGCTACTACGCCGCCTTCTGCTGGTACAACTACGTGGGCCTGGCGAGGGGTCTCGCGCCATGAGGGCTGAGCGGGGGACCGCTGGAACGGACGGATCGCGCGTCCGGCACTCCGCCCTGCGCAGCTCGCTAGGCCTCGTCGTGGGCAAGGCCGCCCAGACGGGCTGGGGTTTCGCTTTCTGGGTCGTGGCCGCGCGCGCGACGTCCGACCGTGAGGTCGGGCTCACCATGGCCGCTGTCTCCGCGGTGATGATCTGCACGCAGCTCGCGGTGCTGGGCGCCGGGTCGGCCGTGATCGTCGCGGTTGGGCGAGGGGAGCCGCCCGCGCGGGTGCTGGACGCGGCGTTCGCCATCGTGGGGGTAGCCGGCACCGTGCTGGCCCTCGGCTACCTCATGTTGCAGTCGGCCGTGACGCCGGACACGGCCTCGGTCTCGGTTCTCTTCTGGCTCACGTTCCTCGTGGCTGCCGTCACTGGCACCCTGGTCATTGTGCTGGACCAGGCGCTCGTGGCGTTGGGACGCGGTGCCAGCGCGACCTCGAGGTACGCGTTGGGCGGTGGGGTCTCACTCGGGGCTGCAGCGCTCGTGGCCTGGCGGGCGCACGGCGCCTCTGCCGACGTGCTGATGGCCTGCTGGACCCTCGGGACGACCGTGGCGTGCGTCGTCGGTGCGGTCCAGCTGCGAAGGCTGGTCGGCTACCGGCCGCGACCGTCCTTGCGCCCGGCGCGCGGCGGTCCACTGCTGGCGCTGGGCATTCCGCTCCAGCTCCTCACCCTCACCGAGCGCGCCCCCGGGCTGGTGCTGCCGCTCCTGCTCGCGCACATGGTGTCGCCGGAGGCCGCTGCCTACTGGTATCCCGCATGGATGATGGCCTGGGCCGCCTACACCGCTCCGACGCTGATGGGCATCGTCCAGTTCTCCGAGGGTGTCCGCGACCCGGACCGCCTGGTGTCGACCACCTGGGCGAGTCTCCGTTGGTCGCTCGCAGTAGGAGGTCTGGCTGCCGCCGTCCTCGTCCTCCTCGCTCACCCGCTGCTCAGTCTGCTGGGGGAACGGTACGCCGACTCGTCCGCCGACGCTCTGCGGTGGTTGGCGGCCGGACTGGTGCCGTACGCGGTGCTGCAGGCCTACAACGCCGTGTGCCGGGCTCGCGGTCGCTACGCGGAGGCGATCGTGGTCGGCGTGACGCTCGGAGTCGCCCTATGCACTTCAGCGCTGTCGGCCGCCGACAGGGGCGCCAGCGCCATGGCCCTTGCGTGGCTGGTGGTGCTCTCCATCGGGGCCGCGGCGGCCGGCCTCCGGCTGGTCTTCGTCCTCCGGCGCGTCACGCAGGACGCGCGATGACCAGCACGCTCGGTGCGACCAGCCGCACCGAGGGACGCTGGAAGCCCCGTGACGTGTGGTGCGCACTGGCGGGCGTCGTGTCGCTGGCGCTTGCCGCGGGGGCCGCCTCCACGGTGGCCGTGCCCGTGAACAACGACCTGGGGCTCGTCGCCGTGCTGCCCTACCCGTTCTGGGCGGGGGTCCTGCTTCTGAACGTCGCCTTCGTCGTGGCGCTGCGGGGGGATGCCGCAGGCCCGGCGCGCCGCCCGGTCATGATGTGGCTCGTCGTGGTGCTCGTGCTCGTGCTCTTCGGGACCGCAGCCTTCGTGACGGACGTACCGCGGGGTGAGGTCGCGTTCCGTCATCTCGGCATCGCCGACGCCCTCTCGCGCACCCAGGGGATCGACCCGGACATCGACGCGTACTTCAACTGGCCGGGTTTCTTCGCCCTCCTGGCAACGGTGCTCCGGGCGACCGGTCTCGACCCGGTGGCCGTTGCCCTGTGGGCACCGGTGCTCAACATGAGTCTGTGGCTCGTTGCCCTGGGCGTGCTGACGGGCTACCTGACGCGGGATCCGCGACGGCGCTGGCTCGTGCTCTGGGTCTTCTGCCTCGGCAACTGGCAGGACCAGGACTACCTGTCTCCCCAGGCCTTCGGCTTCTTCCTGTACCTCGTCGTGGTCGCGCTGGTCCTCGGCCCGTTGGCCGCGCGGCCCCCCGAGTTCCGCAGCTTCCGACGCGCCGACCTGGCGGCGTGGTGGCGAGGGCGGTCGCCCGCCGAGCCCCGGCCGAGGCACCGGGTGAGCGCCCTCGCGGTGACCCTCTTGCTCATCACGGTCATCTGCGCGAGCCATCAGCTGACGCCGTTCATTGTGCTGATCGCCATCACCGCTCTCACCCTGAGCGGACGTGTCTGGCCCAGCCGGCTGCCCCTGATCACCGCGGTCGTGCTGGCGCTCTGGCTCGTCTACCCCGCGAGTGCATACCTCGTCGGGCACCCACCCCTGGCGGACGCAGGGCTGCAGGCCGCGACCGAGGCGAACGTCGTAGACCGCTTGAGCGGGACCGCTGGGCACGTGCTCGTGGTGCAGGTCCGGGTCGTTCTCACCCTCGTGCTGTGGGCGCTCGCCGCGGCGGGGGCGGTGCGCGACTGGCGAAGAGGGCGTCTCGACATCCGCGTGGTCCTCCTCGCCGTTACCCCACTGCTGCTCTTCCCCGCGCAGTCGTACGGCGGGGAGATGCTCATCCGCGTCTCGCTGTTCGCGCTGCCCTTCATCGCCGTGCAGGCGTGCTCGGTCCTGCTTCCCACGGACGGCAGCACACGCCCCTCCTTCCGCGCCGCGGGGGCCCTTGCGCTCACCTGCTTCCTGCTGGCCGTGCTGACCGTGACGGGCCGGTTCGGGAACGCCCAGTATGACGTCTTCACCGACGATGAGATCGCCGCCGTCGCCGCCGTGCAGCGTCTCGCGCCCCCCGGTTCGGCGATCATCTCGGCTGCCCACCCGACGCCGTGGCGCAGCGAGGCCTACCTCGAACACCGGTACCGGACGATCGAGGACGACCTGTGCCGGTCCGACTTGTCGACGGCGACGTGCGGCCCACTCGTCTACGGCTACGCCCGGCACAACCCTGCCGGTGCCGTCGTGCTGCTCACACGCTCGTCGGAGGCGAATCTCGTACTCACGGGCGCCAGCAGCGCGCGCGGCTTCGCCGAGCTGGAGGCGTGGCTGAGCGTGCAGGACGGCGTGGAGCTCGCCTTCAGCAACGTCGACGCACGCGCGTACCGGGTGACGCCATGAGCGGCGGCGGCGTCAGCCGGCCCACCGTGGCGCTCGGTCTCGCGACCGTCGCGCTGTCGCTGGTGACGCTCGTCGGGCTGCCGACACCGCTACAGACGGTCGCCGCGACAGCCGTGCTCGTCCTGCTCCCGGGGCAGGCACTGGCCCGACTCACGCCGGTGACCGACCTCGCGCTCGGCGCGCTGCTCGTCCTGGCGCTCGGCCTCGCCGCGCTCACGGCCGTGTCCACGGCGATGTTCTACCTCGCTGTGTGGTCGTGGCAGGCGTGCGTCGTCACGATGGGCGTCATTACCATCCTCGCGTGCATGGCACGCGCACGGCAGGAGGCCGCGTCATGATCGACCTGGCGGGACTGCTCGCGACTGCCATCCTGCTCGTCACTCTCGTCGCGCTCGAGGTCCGACGCGCCGGACCAGACGCCGGGCAGCCCACCCGCCCTAGGCTCCTCGGCCGAACGGTGAGCCGCAGGGTCGTCGCCGTCATGTGGACGATGTACCTGCTCCTCTTCCTTCCACGGGTGCTGGGACTGCTCGCGTGAGCCGCGCGGCGCGGTGGTGGCTCCTCAGCGACCTCCACCTAGGCGTGTCGGACGACGACCCCCGGTGCCCCGGCAGAGTGCTGCCCGAGTTCCTGCGCCGCGAGGTGCTCGCCGCCTCCGCTCCGCAGCAGCACGTCGCCTTCGTCGGTGACACGTTCGAGCTGGTCGGGTTAGCCGAGGACGAGAGCCTGGCCCGGCTCGAGTCCATCCTCGCCCGCCACCTCGACACGTTCTGGGCGCTGGAGGCGTGTGCGGCGCGCGGCGTGCAGCTGCACTTCGTGTGCGGTAACCACGACGTGGAGCTGGCCCGGCCCTCGGTTGCCGCCCGCCTGTCGGCGCTGCTGTCACCCGTCGAGCCCACGCGGGTCCGGGTGCACCCGTGGTTCTTGCACGTGCCCCACGTGCTCGTGGCCGAGCATGGGCACCAGCACCACGCGCTGCACCGGATACCCGAGGTGCTCCGCGCGGCGGTCAACGGCACCGACGAGCTGGACCTACCACCGCTCGCCGCCTGGAACGCCCATCCGTCGAGGTCGCGCCTGAGCCGTGCCGGGGCCGTTGCCCGGGCCTGCCTGGCGTCCGAGCGGGCGGAACGCCGCGTCCGGGAGCTCGCGTACGACGAGCTGTTGCAGACCGAGTCACTGCGGCTCGCGCTCGACGGTGTGGCCGTTCGGGACCTGGCGCGCCTGTCCCGGTTCCGGACGGTGTCGGCGCTCCCGGTCGCCGCGACTCGCATGGTGCTCGCGGCCGCCGGGCGCAGGGTCGCCGGCGAGGAGGCTCCTGCTGCAGCGGGCCGGTTCGCACGTACCCTCGAGGCGTACGGTTCCGGGGTGGCCTGGTACGTCTCGGGCCACACCCACCGGGCCCTCGAGTCGGCGCTCGAGGCGTGCTCCACCCGGTACGTCAACACCGGCACGTGGTGTTCGGACGTCCGCGGTCGCGGACCTGACCAGTCGGACCGTCGGGCGTTCCCGTACGCCGTGGTCGACGTCGCCCGCGACGGCGCCACCAGCGGCGGGCTGCGGTACTGGCGTCCGGACGGTGGCTGAGCCGTACCGGTGTCAGCGCACCGGCCGGGCGGGTTGCACGCTCGCGTGCAAGGAATGGCCGCCGGTCACACGGGGAACCCGACGTGCGCCAGAGCCTGGCGCACGAGCACTCCGTGCGAGCCGGGCATCTCGCCGCGGGCGGCGAGCGAGGCAGCCTCCTCGGGCGTCACCCAGGACAGGTCTAGTCGTCCAGGAGGGCGATGAACTCGCGCGCCTGCTTCAGGGAGATGTCCGAGTGCCTGGTCAGGGCAGTGGCGGCGCCTTCGGTGTCGCCACTGCGCGCCAGCGTGCGGATGCGGCCGTAGATCTCGTCGTTGAGCATGTTGCTGCTGACCTCACGCGTCACGTCGCCCTTGCTGGCAATGGCGCGGTAACGGTAGGGGAACCGCTGGGGCGTGTCGTCGTCGGGCTCTGCCTCCGTCGCTTCAGCGGCAGGGCTGCGGTAGGCCTGCGGATGGGCGGCCAGCGCCCCCACCGCGTCCCGGGATGCCCGCAGGCCGTCGCCTGTGGCCTCGTAGTACAGCTTGATGGCCGCCATCGCCTGTCCTTGGGCAATCAGCGCGTACAACCTGCGGTGCTGGTCCTCAGAGAGCTTGGCGGCGGCCAGACGGGCCACCTCAACCGGATCCGGCGCCGGGGCGGTCCGGGCCTGCTTGACGGCCGCCTGCCGCCTGCTGACCGCCCGGGCTGCCAGTGCGACTCCGGCGGCCACGACCGCAAGGATAATAACGGGGATCACGAGCGATTCCATTCTAAAGCCGATCTACATACTTTTTGGCTGTCGCCAGGTCCGTTTGGGTTGCCTGGCGGAGGAGTTTGATGGCCTGGATTTTGTGGCCGTCGTGCGCCATCGTCTGCAACTGCATGGCCAGCTGAGGGTCCAGATGCCCGCCGGGCAGCGCCGCATAACCGTAGTGGCCGGCACCCGCTCCGGACTGCCCGCGCCGTGCTGTCCGGGCATGGTCTTCCTGCTGCGACTGCTGCTGTTCGTTCTGGCTGGGCCGGGTGTTGGCTTCGAGGCGGGCACGCACGGCTGTTGCCACGCGCACCTGCTCGGCATAGTGCGCCGCAGAGCGCCTGGCCAGGTCCTGCTGGTACTTCTCGGCGTCGGAGGTTCCGGAATCACGCGGCCTGAGGGCTGTGGTGAGTGCCCAGATTATTGCCGCCAACACGCCGGCCGGCAAAAACACCATCAGTACGTCGCCCATAGTCAGAGCTTATGCCAGATGCCCGTTATCCACAGCACATTCCTGCCGTCGCATACAGCCGATTTGCTGTGGCGTCAAAAAATGCCGGGCGGTGTGGGTCGCATCACCTTGGGGGCATGAATCGGGCGGTTGAGACGCTTTGAAGGGCAGATCTTTCAACAGCGCCGCGCCGCAAGCTGTGGATGAAGGTTAGGGAAAAAAGAATCTAGTCCACATCCTCGACGAACGTTTTCGCAGGTCAGATGCTTGTATGCGGCCAAAGTTTTTTTGTTTCCACAGGTTCGCCCACAGGCTGTGCACAAGCTATGCCCGTTAGTGCACAGGTTATCCACAGCCCTCCGGGCTTGTGGGCTTGGCCGCTGCGGCGGTGGCGGCTACCGTTGCGGGATACCTGCTTTAGGGGCGCGATGACGCCGTCGCGGACATGTGCTGTCGCCGCAGTGGAGGCCTTCGGCCCGGCCGCTGCGGCGCATTCTGTGGATAACTTGCGGAATATGGGGATAACTCCCACGCGCGTTGCGCAGACTCCAAGTTGCGCAGACTTCAATCGGGCCCGCCGGGCTTCATTGTCGGTGGCCGCTGATAGACCTGAACGTATGCCGTCCCGTGGAGGTCCCTCGGGATGGCACCCGGCAGGTAAATGACTTACTCGTCGCATCATGACGCGGCACACTACGGAGGACGGCAGCTTTGTCAGTAACGCACCTGGACTCGATCGAGGGTACCCGCGGATCAGAAGGCAGCCGTAAGCCACCACAGGACATTCCCGCCGAGCAGTCCGTCCTCGGCGGCATGATGCTGTCCAAGGACGCCATCGCGGACGTTGTGGAAATTCTCCGCGGCCAGGACTTCTACCGGCCTGCGCACGAGACCATCTACGAGGCGATCATCGACCTCTACGGCCGCGGCGAGCCGGCAGATGCCGTCACCGTCTCGGACGAACTGACCAAGCGCGCAGAGATCAACAGAATCGGCGGCCCCGCCTACCTGCACGAGCTCATCCAGACTGTTCCTACGGCCGCCAACGCCGGCTACTACGCCGAGATCGTGGCAGAGCGCGCCGTTCTGCGCCGGCTCGTCAATGCCGGCACCAAGATCGTCCAGCTGGGATATGGCTCCGACGGCGAGGTGGAGGACCTGGTCAACCAGGCGCAGGCCGAGATTTACGCCGTGGCGGAGCGGCGCACAGCAGAGGACTATGTGGTCCTCAAGGACGTTATGGAAGCCACGGTGGACGAGATCGAGGCTTCCGGACACCGCGGGGAAGGCATGACCGGGGTCCCCACCGGGTTCTATGAACTCGATGAACTCACCCATGGACTGCACCCGGGACAGATGATTGTTATCGCCGCCCGTCCGGCAGTTGGCAAGTCCACGTTCGCCCTGGACTTCGCCCGCTCGGCGGCCATCAAGAACAACCTGGCCACGGTCATGTTCTCGCTCGAAATGGGCCGGAACGAAATCGCCATGCGCCTGTTGTCCGCCGAAGCAACCATCGGCCTGCAGGACCTTCGCAAGGGCACCATCAAGGACGAGCAGTGGTCCAAGATCGCCACCACCATGGGCCGGATGAATGATGCCCCGCTCTTCATCGATGACAGCCCTAACATGTCGTTGATGGAAATCAGGGCCAAGTGCCGCCGCCTCAAGCAGCAGCATGACCTGAAGCTCGTGATCCTGGACTACCTGCAGCTCATGAGCTCCGGCAAGAAAGTGGAGTCACGCCAGCAGGAAGTCTCCGAGTTCTCCCGTGCGCTCAAGCTGCTGGCCAAAGAACTCCAAGTCCCTGTCATCGCCCTGTCGCAGCTCAACCGTGGCTCCGAGCAGCGCCAGGACAAGAGGCCCATGGTCTCTGACCTCCGTGAATCCGGCTCCATCGAGCAGGACGCGGACATGGTCATCCTGCTGCACCGTGAGGACGTCTATGACAAGGAATCCCCGCGTGCAGGCGAGGCGGACATCCTGATCGCCAAGCACCGTAACGGCCCCACCAAGGACATTGTGGTGGCATTCCAGGGCCACTACTCGCGCTTTGCCAACATGGCGGCCGACGCCGGAGGCAGCGGCTTCTAGGCCCGTTCCCGACGCGGCTGGCGGGCTTAGCCCTGCCCCAGCAGGTGGTTGGGCAGCCGGTTCCCCGGAGCGGTCCCGCGGATCTCGAGCAGTTCGCGGGCGTGGGCATGCAGCCGATTGTCCTCCGCCGAGAGCGGCACCCAGCCGGGGACGGGCACCGAGTTGCCGTCGGCGTCGCGCGCCACCATGACGGTGAGGCAATACGTGGTGAGGTTCAGTTCCTTGCCCTTCGGATCACCGGAGCGCACGTGTACGGCGATGTGCATGCCTTTGGTCCCGGTGTAGACCAGCCTCGCCTCGACCTCCACCACATGGCCGATCAGCAGGGGCTGGTAGAAGCGCACGCCCCCGGAGAATACCGCCACGGTGTCCATTCCGCAGTACCGGGACGCGCAGACATAGGCGGCTTCGTCGATCCACTTCATCACGATGCCGCCGTGCACTTTCCCGCCCCAGTTCACATCCGTGGGGGCGGCCATGAAGCGCAGCGTCACGCGTTCGGCTGTCCCGGCGTCGGTATATTCCTGGGCGTTCATGGCTTCGACGATCCGTTCGCGGATCCCGATCCGCGCCAGCGCATGATCGCGCTGTTCGATCTCCGCCGCGGTGACCGGCTCGAACTGCTTCACGGCGGTGGGCTTCCCGTCTTCCCCGACCGCCACAAAGATCACCATGCACTGGCTGCGCATCGTGGCGGGGCCGCCCTTGGGATCGCCTGAGGAGACGACGGTCCGGATGTGCATGGAGGAGCGTCCCGTGTAGACGATGGTGGCCTCCACCTCCACCATGTCGCCGCTGTTCACCGGGTCCGCGAAGTGGATGTTGCCCACGTAGGCGGTGACGCAGTAGGACTTGGCCCAGCCCACGGCGGCAGCGTACGCGGCCTTGTCCACCCACTCCAGGACGGTCCCCGCGTCCACCGAGCCGCTGTGGCCCACATCCGTGGGGGCAGCCAGGAAGCGGAGGGTTACGGAAGTGGCCGCGGTCTCAGTCATGCTGCGATCTTACTGAGACGGAGGGGCGGGGCTGACATACATCTGTAAATAAGAATGAGTATCATTAACAACATGATGACACCTCAACCCAGTTTCCCCTTCCCCCGACGCCGCTCCCGGATGTTCCCGGCGGCGCTCGTGGCCTCCGCACTTCTCCTCTCGGCGTGCGGGGGCGCGCCCGGCACGGCCGCTGGACCCTCACCCACGACAAACACCAATGCGGCTGGCAGTGCCACCGCCGAAGGCGGCGAGGCAAAAGAGTCCCAGGCGCCAGCCCCGCGGCTGATCTTGACCCACGATGCAGGTATTACGGTCCTCGACGCCAAAACACTGCGGATAGTGGGGGAAACGCCCTTGGAGGGATTCAACCGCCTCAGTCCGGCAGGGGACGGCCGGCACGTCCTGGTGTCCACCGGAGATTCCTTCCGCGTCTTTGACGCCGGCGTGTGGACTGAGGCGCACGGCGACCACGGACACTCCTATGTCGCCGCACCGCGGCTGACGGACAGGGCCTTCAGCGCCACCAAGGCCGGCCATGTGGTCAACCACGCCGAGAAGACAGTGCTGTTCAATGACGGGTCGGGCAAGGTGGAAGTTTTTGATCCGGCCACGCTGACTGACGCACTCAAGACCGGCCTGCCCGCGACCAGCACCTACACCACGCCCGAAGCCCATCATGGCGTGGCAGTGCAGCTGGCGGATGGGAAGCTGCTGGTCACCCTTGGCAACGAGGAGGGCCGCAATGGCCTGGCGCTGCTGAGTGCGCCGGCGGGCGACGGCGGGCAGGGACGCAGTGAACTGCTCCGCAACGAGTATTGCCCCGGCGTGCATGGCGAGGCCGTGGCAGGCAGTGAAACCGTCGTGGTGGGCTGTGAGGACGGCATGCTGGTCTACCGGGACGGCGCCTTCACCAAGGTTGCAAGCCCCGACCCGTACGGCCGCATGGGCAACCAGGCCGGAAGCCCCGACTCTCCAGTGATCCTCGGAGATTACAAGGTGGACAGGGACGCCGAGCTTGAGCGGCCCACCCGGATCTCACTGGTCAACACTGACACCGGGGCACTGCAGCTGGTGGACCTGGGCACCAGCTATTCCTTCCGTTCCCTGGGCCGCGGTCCGGCCGGGGAGGCCCTGGTGCTGGGCACGGACGGGGCGCTCCATGTCATTGATCCGACGACGGGCGAGGTCACCGCTGCCATTTCCGTGGTTGGCGCCTGGACGGAGCCGGATGCCTGGCAGGATCCCCGCCCCACCCTGTTTGTCCAGGGCTCAACGGCCTACGTCACGGAACCGGCCGCCTCCACCATCCACGCCGTTGACCTCAATGCGGGAAAGGTGGTCAGGAGTGCCGTCCTGGAACGCGCCGCCAACGAACTGACCGGAGTTGCCGGCTGACCTTCTGACGGCTAAGGACGTTAAGCGCGACGGCGGACCGGCGCCTGGGTACTGTCCGCCGTCGGGCTTTACGTTCCGTTGTGGGAGTCCGCCTTACGCGAGGACTGCCAGTTTGGAGCCCTTGCGGCCGAACAGGACGCGGTCCACTGACACGCGGCCGGCTCCGGTGAGTGCGAGTGCCAGGGCGGCAGCGCCCAGGAGCAGCACCAGTTCGTACCCGCCCTTGTCAGCGAAGACTCCTGCCGAGGCGTGCACCAGGAAGAGGGCGCCGATCATGTTTACGGCCAGCAGGGCGGCCACCACGCGGGTGAGTGCGCCCAGGATGAGGGCAATGCCGCCGGCCAGTTCGAGGCCTGCAATGAGTGGTGCTGACACGTTGGCTGCGGGCACACCCATCTGGGCGAACGCTGCCTGGGTGCCGGCGATGGTCCATTCGTTGAACTTTTGCCAGCCGTGGGCGGCGAAGAGGAAGCCAAGGATGACGCGCAGGACGGTGATGGCGGTGGTGGTGAGGCGTGACTGATTCATAGATCGAGTCTCCTTGATCATTAGTTGAAGTGTCAACTAAGCGTCTTCTGCTGTGTCCTTGGTCATGACTTCCGGCGTCACGGAATCAGGGCCGCCAGGTGGTCGGTGCCGGCCGTTAGGCTGAAACTGTGCCCAACCAATCCGCCCCCGCTGCCGTGCAGCGTTCCGCCGGCCATGCCCGGGAAATCCTGCGGCTCGCCGTGCCGGCGTTCGGCGCCCTGATTGCCGAACCGCTGTTCCTGCTCGCGGATTCGGCCATTGTGGGCCATCTCGGCGTGGCCCAGCTGGCCGGCGTGGGGCTCGCTTCCGCCGTGCTGCACACCGCCGTCGGCCTGATGGTGTTCCTCGCCTACTCCACCACCCCGGCGGTGGCCCGCGCGATGGGACACGGCCAGCTGGGCAAGGCGCTCGCCGCAGGGCGCGACGGCGTCTGGCTGGCACTCCTGTTGGGCATGGTGCTGGCCGTGGCCGGATTCTGGGCCGCTGAACCGCTGGTGTCCCTCATGGGCGCTGAGGGTGACGTGCGTTCATTCGCTGTTGACTATCTGCGCTGGTCCATGCCCGGCCTGGTGGCAATGCTGCTTATCTTTGCGGGCACGGGTGTCCTCCGCGGATTGCAGGACACCAGGACGCCGTTGCTCGTGGCCACCGCAGGCTTTGCCCTGAATATTGTCCTTAACCTGTGGCTGGTCTACGGGCTGGACTGGTCCGTTGCAGGCTCGGCGGCAGGCACCAGCGTGGCCCAATGGGCCATGGCGGCCGTCTATCTGTTGATGGTCCAGCGAAATGCTGCCCGGCACGGCATCAGCCTCTGGCCCGACTGGAGCGGTATCCGCGCGATGACCAGGGTCGGTTCGTGGCTCATGCTGCGCACGCTGAGCCTGCGCGTCGCCATCCTGGCCACGGTATTTGTGGTTACGGGGCAAGGTGCCGTCAACCTGGCGGCGCACCAGCTGGCCATGACCATCTTCTCGTTCCTCGCTTTTGCCCTCGATGCCCTTGCCATCGCCGCCCAGGCCCTGATCGGCAAGGAACTGGGCGCATCCAACCCCGTCAGGGCGCGGCACCTAACCCGGACCATGATCCGCTGGGGTATCGGATTCGGCGTGGTCACGGGAGCCCTGCTGGCCGTCGCTGCGCCCTGGGCGGGGGCGCTGTTCACTTCCGACGCCGGCGTGCAGTCCGTGCTGACATACGCTCTGTGGATCATGGCCGCCGGTCAGCCCCTTGCCGGTTATGTTTTTGTCCTGGATGGAGTGCTGATCGGCGCCGGTGACGCCAAGTACCTGGCGCTGGCAGGCGTAGTCAACCTCGCCGTCTACGCCCCCATGCTCGTGGCCGTTGCCGTCTCCGGCATGTCCGCTGCTGCAGGCCTCGTTTGGCTGTGGGCCGCCTTTGCGCTGGGCTATGTGGCCGCCCGGGCGGTGACGCTGGGCCTGCGCGCCCGGTCGGACCGCTGGATGGTGCTGGGTTCGCCATAGGGCCGGCGGCCACTAAACTGGACCGGTGAACCAACCACTGACACCCACAGATGCTCCCGCAGGCACCGCCCAGCAGGCAGACCTGTGGAAGCCGGTGCTGCTCCGGGCCGTGGCCGCGCTGGTGTTCGGCGCCGTGACCATTTTCTGGGGCGGACCATCGGTCCAGGTCATGGGCTGGGCAGGCGGGCTGTATCTGCTGGTCACGGGCCTGCTGCTGCTCTGGGCCATCCCGAAGACCGGCTACGCGCGTGACGGCATGCCCGGCAAAATCCTCTCCGCCGCAGGGGCCGCCCTGGCAGGCGCAGGTGTTGCCTTGGCGCTGCTTCACGGGGACCGCGTCTTCGGCGTCGTCGCGGCGGTAGGACTTGGCCTGGCCGGAGCGGTGGAGCTGTACTGCGGACTCCGGTATCGCGGCCGGCACGTGCTGGCCCGCGACTGGCTGGCCTCGGGCATCATCGGGCTTGGCACCGCGGCCGTCCTGCCTTTCTTCATCAGCCTCGGAGCCCATGCCATGCTTGGCGTCGCCGGTGGCGGGGCCATCATCTCCGGTGTGCTGTGGGTCCTGTCCGCGCTGACGCTAAGGCACGATTCCCGGCCCGCCGCCGCGAAGCCGTAAACTAGAAGCGAAAGGTTCTACCCGGCGTAGAAAACACGCCCGGAACAACCCCCGCACACATTCGAACCAGCACGCCCTCCGGCATGGCTGTAGGAGAGGAACTACCTTGGCAGACCAGAAACCAGGAAAACCGCGCAATCTGCGGACCTCGGTGAAGGGGCCGCTGATGTTCTCCGCGTTCTGGGCCGTCCTCGCCTTCGTCGCGGTGCTGATCTTCGCCTCCGGCGGCAGCTCGAAGACCCCCCGGTTCGACCTCGCCTTCACTGGCGCCGGCATCGCGTTCATCGTCACCCTGGTGATCGCCGCCATGCTGGCCATGAGCCACAAGGAGAACGCCGAACATCTGGGCAAGGGATCCGGCGTCAACCTGAGTTCAGCGCGGAAGCCGTCGCATGGATTCGGCGGACACGGCCCAAGCCAAGCCGGCGGCGCCCCTGAGTCTCCGGACGCTGACAGCCCCGGCCCCAGCCACTCCTAGCCCACCGGCTCCTCGCGCGCCGGGCCGGACCCGGCCCTGGCTCAGCGAACCGTCGCCTGCCGCGCTCGGTACGCTGCCACGTGCGCGCGGTTGGCGCAGTTCCCGGTGTCGCAATACCGTTTCGACCGGTTGCGGCTGAGGTCCAAGACCACGGCATCGCAGTCGTCGGCCTCGCACACCAGCAGGCGGTCCATCTCCTTGCTCCGGATGACGTCTACCAGGGCCATGGCAGCTTCAGTGCCCATGCGCTCTGCCAGCGGCGCGTCCCTGGCGGTGGCGTGCAGGTGCCAGTCCCACTCGTCGTGTTTCATCAGCTGGGGGAGTGCGTTCGCCTCGCGCAGCAGGCGGTTGACGCCCGCCACGGCAGAGTCTTCGTCTGCCGTCCACAGGGCGGTAAGCCGACTGCGCAGTTCGTGGACACTGGACACTTCCGCCGCATCGCGGGCGCGGGATCCACTGAACCCTTCGGACTGGAGGAAGTGATCCAGGGCCGCCACCGTGGCGAGTGATTCACGGCCGTTGGCGGCGGTGTTGATCAGGTTGACCACGGTGCGCAGGGCTATTTCGGTGTCAGGGGCAAAGACCATCTTGACTCCTTACTGGGGCCCGGCGTAGTGTCAGGACCATTACCCTACTTTACTCCTGACAGGAGGCGTCGGTGTCTGCCGCCCCTAACCCCGCAGCCGCGGGCGGATTCCTTGGCTCCGGTCTTGGAATCGCGTTGTTCTCTTCTGCTGTCTTCGGGCTATCCGGCTCCTTCGCCAAGGCGCTCCTGGAAACCGGCTGGTCCCCGGGCGCCGCCGTGACGGCCCGCCTGACCGGTGCGGCGCTGATTCTCGCCGTTCCTGCCATTCTGGCTTTGCGCGGACGGTGGTACCAGCTGCGCGACAACTGGGTCACCATCGGTCTTTTCGGCCTGATCGGGGTGGCCGCGTGCCAGCTGTTCTACTTCAACGCCGTAGCCCGCCTCTCCGTGGGCGTAGCGCTGTTGCTTGAGTACCTGGCTCCGGTCCTCATCGTGCTTTGGCTATGGGGAGCCAGCAGGAAGCGGCCACGTGCGTTGACCTTCGGCGGAACAGTGCTGTCGCTCGGCGGCCTGATCCTCGTGCTGGACCTCACCGGAACGGTCAAGATCGACATCATCGGGGTCCTGTGGGGGATGGCCGCTGCCGTCTGCCTTGCCATCTACTTCTTCATCACGGCCAAGGAAAATGATTCCCTGCCGCCCATCGTCCTGGCGTCCGTCGGGCTGCTGGTGGGGGCCGCCGTCATGTGGCTGGCGGCCGCCACGGGACTGCTTCCCATGGCCTTCAGCACCGTGGATACCAGGCTGGGCCCCTGGATCACGCCCTGGTGGGTCTCCTTGGGTGGCCTGGTCATCCTGGCAACAGTCCTGGCGTACGTTTCCGGCATTATCGCTGCCCGCGCCCTTGGCTCCAAGGTTGCGTCCTTCGTTTCGCTGACCGAGGTGCTGTTCGCCGTGATCTGGGCCTGGCTGCTTCTGGGTGAGCTGCCCGGCGCCATCCAACTCCTGGGCGGCGCCCTCATTGTGGGCGGGGTCGTTCTGGTCCGGCTGGACGAGCTGCGCTCCCGGCCGGCCGCAGTGACTGGCGGGGCGCCCGCGCCCCTGGACCACGCGAACGACGTCGAACCTGTGCCCTGAGTGCCGGCTGCCTTGCCCTGACAGGCGCCACAGCACGGTGCACAGCCGTTAAATGCCGCGGGGGCCCGGACGCTGTGCTGTGTCCGGGCCCCCGCGTTAGAGCTTCTGCGGTTAGCGTGAAGCCTGGTCCTGCTCGTTGGCGTTCTTGGTGGCCTTCTGGCCGGCATCCTTCAGCGCCTGGATGACCTGGTTCAGAGCCGCGGTGTGCGTGCCGGACCATTCGCCGCGGAAGTGGGTGGCGTCAGGGCCTTCCCAGTTGGTGCTGTCCAGCACGCGGGAGAGGTTGGACCGCTGCTGCTCGATTTCGCCAGCACCGGCCTGCAGCTTGCTGCCAAGAGTCCTGAGCTGTTCCACATCTGCGCCCCAAATAGCCATCAGTTTTCTCCTCGTTGTCTTGGATCCGATCCAGATCGGCATCCCCAGCGGCCCCCGGCTCATCCGGAAGATCCATTACCTAGAACCTATCCCGGCCCCAAAACACTGTCGATGGGCACCGCTGCCCATGCACCACTCCCCATGGGCGCGGGACCCGTATCCAGTACAGGGCTGGGGGTCGATCCGAAGCGTTCCAGAGCCTAGCATGGCTGTATGTGCCGGAATATCCGAACCCTCCACAATTACGAACCGCATGCCACCTCTGAGGAAGTGCATGCCGCCGCGCTGCAGTATGTGCGTAAGGTCAGCGGCAGCACCAAGCCGTCAAAGGCCAACGAAGACGCCTTCGAAGCGGCGGTGCACGAGATCGCCCACATCACCCAACACCTGCTGGATTCGCTGGTCGCCCACGCTCCCGCCAAAGACCGGGAAGAAGAGGCCGCCAAAGCGAAGGCCCGGGCGGCCGTGCGCTTCGGCGCCGCCTGAGGCACTACTTGCCGAAGGTGCGCAGCCGGAGCGAGTTGGCCACCACCAGGACGGAACTCGCCGCCATCGCGGCACCGGCGATCATCGGGTTCAAAAGGCCCAGGGCGGCCACGGGAATGCCGATGGCGTTATAGAAGAACGCCCAGAACAGGTTGGTCTTGATGGTGGCCAGCGTCCGCCGGGACAATTCGATGGCCTGTGCCACTTGTCCCAAATCATTGCCCATAACGGTGAGGTCCGCCGCCTCGATGGCCACATCGGTACCGGATCCCATGGCGATGCCCAGGTCAGCCTGCGCCAGCGCGGCGGCGTCATTCACTCCGTCGCCGGCCATCGCCACAATGGCCCCGCCCGCCTGGAGCCGACGGACGGCGTCGACCTTCCCGGCAGGCAGAACACCTGCATAAACATCGTCAGGGGAAATGCCGACGGCGGCAGCGACCTGCGCGGCCACCGCGGCGTTGTCCCCGGTCAGCAGAATGGGGCGCAGCCCGAGCTTCTTGAGCCTAGCGACCGCTTCTGCGGATCCCGGCTTCACGTTGTCGCGGAGACTGATGATGCCGGCAGGGGTGCCGTCCACCGCCACCCAGATGGCCGTGGCACCGGTGGCTTCCGCGGTGGCCAGCGACTCCAGCTGCGCGCCCGAAGGGCGGACGTCGTTCTCCGTGAGCCAGCCGGTGCGGCCCGCCAAGATCACGCGCCCCTCAATGGTTCCCATCACTCCGCCGCCTGGTGCCGAACGGAAGTGTTCGACGGCGGGGAGCCGCCCGCCGTCGTCGTGCCCGGTTTGCGCCTCAACAGCCGCGGCCGCGATGGCGTGTGCGATCGGGTGCTCCGACGCCGCCTCGACGGCGCCGGCGAGCCGCAGCACGTCCTTGCCTTGGTAACCGTCAAACGCGAGAGTGTTGCCCACAGCGAGTTTTCCGGTGGTGACGGTGCCCGTCTTGTCGAGCAGGATGGTGTCCACGGTGCGGGTGTCTTCGAGGACCTGCGGGCCCTTGATCAGGATGCCCAGCTGGGCTCCCCGGCCGGTTCCGGTGAGCAGTCCCACGGGAGTGGCGAGCCCCAAAGCACACGGGCAAGCGATGACCAGGACGGTGACTGCGGCGGTAAAAGCGGCCCTGAGCTCGGCAGGCTCAATCACCGGTCCGCTGAACGCGAGCCACAGCACAAACGTGAGCACGGCGAGGGCAAGAACTATGGGGACAAAGACGGCGCTGATCCGGTCGGCGAGGCGGGCGATGGGGGCCTTGCCGGTCTGCGCCTGTGAGACCAGCCGAGCCATCTGTGCCAGCGTGGTTTCGGAGCCCACGCGGGTGGCCCGGACCAGCAGCCGGCCGGAAGTGTTGATGGTGGCGCCGGTGACTTTGCTCCCGGGCTCCACCTCCACCGGGACGGATTCGCCGGTCAGCAGGGATGCGTCCACAGCTGAATTGCCATCGATCACCTCTCCGTCCGTGGCGATTTTTTCGCCGGGGCGGACCACCACGACGTCTCCCACGCGGAGCTGATCGGCGGGGACTTTATGTTCGGAGCCGTGGTGAAGGATGGTGGCGTCCTTGGCGCCGAGGTTCAGCAACGCCTTGAGGGCGTCGCCGGCTTTCTGCTTGGCGTTGGCTTCGAGGAACCGGCCTAGGAGCAGGAAGGTGGTGACCACGGCTGCCACTTCGAAGTAGAGGCCGGCGGACTCCATTCCGACCATGGCCGGCTGCTCCGTCATGCTGGGATCCGTGGCGAGTTGCCACACGCTGAACAGGTAGGCGGCAGCGACGCCGATGGACACCAACGTGTCCATGGTCGACGCCAGATGGCGCGCATTGACGGCCGCAGCGCGATGGAAGGGCCAGGCCGCCCAGCTGACCACCGGAAGCGCCAGGGCCCCGGCTACCCAGCCCCAGTTGGGAAACTGCAGTGCCGGAATCATCGAAATCGCGAGGACGGGGACGGTGAGTACCGCCGCGAGGATCAGCCTTGGCCACAGCTTGGCGGCGGCGGGACCGTGGGACATGTGGTCGTGCGTGCCAACGGAGCCGCCGTGTTGCAGGTGGTCACCAGGCGCGGCACCGTCGGAGACATGCTCTGCATGCTCGCTCGTGCCTCGCTTAGACGCATGCTGCCGCATGCCCCCGACGTCGCCGCTGGCGGGCGGCACGCCGAGGGTGTCGGTTCCGTGGCCGGCATTTTGGCTCAGGTAGCGCGCGGGTCGGACCGTTGCCTTGTAACCCGTGGCGTTGACGGTGTCCACAATCTGCTGGTCCGTGATGCCGGCCGGGACGGTGACGTGGGCGGATTCCAGCGGCAGGTTGACGGAGGCTTCGACGCCGTCGAGCTTGCCCAGCTTCTTTTCCACGCGGTTCACGCAGGAGGCGCAGGTCATGCCCTCAATGTCCAGTTCAACCACCCGGCTTTGGGGTTCGTGATGGAGATGTTCTGTACTCATGATGGATCCCCCGATCGGACGGCGTTACGCGTCGTTGGCAACAACCAGGTAGCCGGCCTCGGCTACCGCTTCGCCGATCTCGGACGGCGACAGCTTCTGGCTTGAGGTAATGGTGACGGTGGAAATGCCGCCGGCGTTGAGTTCGACGTCGATCGTTTCAACCCCGGCGAGCGCTTCAAGTTCCTCGCTGACAGACGAAACGCAGTGGCCGCAGGTCATGCCGGACACGTTGACGGTGGTGAAGGTGGTGCTCATGGCTGGCTCCTTGAAAGGGGGCCGGCGGTAGCCGGCCGTGAATGAGTGGTCAGTGGCAGGTGGTCAGCGCAGGAGGCGGCCGATGGCCTCTGTAGCTTCCTTGACTTTGACGTCGATGGCTTCAGCGCGAAGGGCAGGATCGGGTTCCCCGGCGGCGCCCACCACGCAGTGGCCGATGTGCTCTTCGACGAGTCCCAGGCTCACAGCGTGAAGGGCCTTGGTGACCGCGGAGACCTGGGTCAGGATGTCGATGCAGTATTTGTCCTCATCCACCATCCGGGCGATGCCGCGGACCTGGCCCTCGATGCGCTTGAGCCTGCGCAGGTATGCCTCTTTGTTGGCGGTGTAGCCATGCGGAGGCGCCGGGGTGGTGCCAGTGTGTGTGGTCAAGGTTTCCTGCGAAGGTTCCATGCTGCCAACATATACCCAGTGGGGGTATATGGCAAGTACCCCCTGGGGGTATCCAAAACGGGGATGTGCCCGCGGCGAGCCCGGGGCCGTGTGGCGATGGAAGGGCACAAAAAAGCTCCGGAGTGCGTTATTGGGGGATACGCACTCCGGAGCAGCTTTTGGGCAGATTCACCCGGACGCTGCGGCCGGATCCTTCTGCTTGAATTAGCTTACTTGCCGCTACAGCCATCCGCTACCACCTCGAATAACTACTTTCGCTTTATTATTTCGGTAACCCGAAAACCGCCCCGGATGGGGCGAGACGACGCGTTCAGGCCAACGGTGCAGCTCCCGGCTCAGTCATCGTCCTGATGCGCCGGCCTCCGGTAGGGAACCACCAGCACTGGCCGGCTTTGATGATGCGTCAGCCAGAGTCCCACTGATCCGTTGAGCAGTTCGGAGATCCGGTGGGTCAGGCCCCGCTCCGACGTTCCCACGATGATCATGGGGGAGTTACTTTCCGCGGCGAGCCGGGCGAGGGCGCGGCCCGGATCCCCCGCCAGGGTCCGCATAGTCCAATCCACGGGGGCGCCCGACGTCGCGGCGGCGGCCACGGCTTCTGCGATCACCGCCCTGAGTTCCGTGGTGACGGAGCGTATATCGTCGTCGTCCTTGTCCGGGTGCAGCGACAGCCGGTGCGCGGATCTGGTCGGATCCCATTCCACCAGGTAGCTGGCCTCGTCAACATAGGCGAACAGCAACGGCGCTGACAGGCGGGCTGCGAGGGATGTTGCGGTCTTCAGCACCTCGGGATGCTGATCCGGCAGCACACCGACCAGGAGTGGAGGCGGGCCACTGAAACGTTCTGGACTCATAAGGCCATTCTGTGCCGCCGGGTGCCACTTGAACAGGGGGCGCGGCGCGTGCATGTGTCAGCGTGGACGTGTTAAGCGGCAGCGGGTGACGCCGAGACCACCACGTTTTTCCCCCACGGGTCTTCCGTGTAGCAGCTGATCAGGACCACGCGGCTCGGCACCATGTCCCAGATGGGGCTGTCTTTGAGGCTGTCCTTGAGGTAGGTGGTGACGCTGTCCACGCGGTAAGGGATGGTGCCGGTTTCCGTGACGACGTCGAAGGTGTCGCCGACGACGGCAGCGGAGCTGAGGTGGTTGAACGGGGCGTCCCGGCCCTCCCAGCTGTGCCCGATGATGTACGTGGTATTGCCCGACCCGTTGCCGGGAGTCCCGAACGGTGTCAGCCAATACCCGTCCATGGTGGTGGGCGGCTCCACTGTCCGGGTGGCCACAGCCGAGGCGTCCGGTTCAAGGGGATGGACGGCCGTGTCGATTGCCGCAGCGGGGTAGAGGATACGCAGGGGCGCGGAGGCTTCCGGCAAGACCGGTCCGGCGGCGGCAGTGTCTGTGGCGGCGGTGTCTGTGGCGGGGGCTGCCTCGGCAGGTGCCCGTTGCACCCCGCCTGTGGCGGACAGCGGCCAAGGAACGGACGACGGCGTTGCCCGGGATGGTGCCGACAGCTCCGCTGCGGGGACGGCGGCTTCCCCGTGCTTGAGCAGGGGAGCACCGAAGGTGAGGGACAGAAAACCCAGGACTCCGCACAGCAGGATTGCCAGATCTCCATGGTTCCATCCCCGGACGCGCAGGACTTCCAGGACACGCAGAACGCCACCGCGGACGCCGTGTGTGCTGGAGTGCTTGGCCATGGTGTTCCTTTGCGTTCAGAAGCCTTTGCGTTCAGAAGGTGGAGGGTGCGCCAGCTTGAAATTGCGCCGAGGGCGTCCCGCCAGGCTTTGGCGGGACGCCCTCGGCGACAGTCCGTGGCAGCGCTGGCGGCGTCAGCCCGCCGTCGGCGATTCCGTGCGGGACTTGCGGCGGACCGCAACCACGGCGCCTGCACCCAGCAGGACACCCAGGCCGGCCAGCCACGTAGCGCCCTCATCCGTTCCACCCGCGGCGGTTTGTGCGTTGAAGCCCTGGTTGGTGCCCTTGCTGACAGTCGCCGGAGCCTTGGCCGCTGCGCCCTGCGGGGCGGCGGCCTGAGGTGCTGGCGTCTGTGCGGCCGGAGTCAGCGTGACCGGGATTTCAGTCACCGGGGTGGACTGCTCGACCCCGGTGACTGTCTCCTCCTCAACAGGCGGGTCAACAGGCGGGTCTACCGGGGGATCCACAGGTGGATCGACGGGCGGGTCTACCGGGGGATCCACAGGCGGATCGACGGGCGGGTCCACCGGGGGCGGCGTTACGCAGGCCTGGGTAGGGTCACCACCCACGGGCCACCAGTTCAATCCGGCTGGCAGAAGAGGGTTCGGCGGGATGATGTCATCGTCGTGCCCGCCATGTCCCGCCAGGCCGTTCACGCCGTTGAGGTCGATCGTGATGGTCCTTCCGTTATGGCAAAGAGTGTAGTTGTCGGCCGCGGAGGCCGGGGTTGCGGTGACACTGAGCATTGCCAGCCCCGCGACCCCCAAAATTGCGAAGGTTCGTTTCATGGTGTTCTCCCCAGTCTGTTCAGAAACGGACCACGACGGCGAGGGGTAGCGGCGGCCCGGAATTCCCCAACAGCATGGTCAGCTTGCTTTTGTGACTTCAGGCTAGGGGCGGCGGAGGGGTGTCGTCGCGAGTAGCGGGTACTCATCTTTTTGCCCCTTTGACCTGCGGCGATACCTGCCCCTACCCGGGAACGGGAGAGTACTACTGGGATGCAGCGGTCGCCCTTGAACGGTGACTTGCGCGCGCCTAACGTTGAGTCATACGGAAGGTGAGTGACGGGGTATGGAAATCTACATGTGGTGGCTGGACCTGAACCTGGAAAGCAAAGAATGGCTGCGGGAGAACCTACGGGCCGAGGAACTGCCGCTGCCCGTGCTGCAGGGCATCGCCGAGGCCGGCGGACCGCATCCTTCTATTCCCGTTGCGGTCCTCACCGAAGCGGACTGGGATTTCATCGAGACGCAGTCCGAATTCGTTGACTGACAGGGCGCCGCCGGCACGGCCCATGCGTCCAGTCCGCGCGGGACCAATCCACCACGCCCAGTCCACATAGCGAAGAAAAGCGTTGCGGCCCTTCGGCCGTGGTGGTTGCATGGGGTGCATGGCAACCGCAGAGAACTATGTCTTAGCGATCGGGACCAAAAAAGGCCTCTGGCTGGCCACCAGCCAGGACCGGAAGAAATGGTCCTTCTCCGGCCCGCATTTCCTGATGAGCGAAATCCCCAGCATCGGGATCGACACACGGGACGACCGTACCCGGATCATGGTGGGCGTCAGGTCCGAGCACTGGGGCCCTACCGTGGCCCACTCCGATGACCTTGGCGCCACCTGGACCGAACCCGAACAGGGCGCCATTACCTTTCCCGAAGACACCGGCTCGGCAGTGGAGCGCATCTGGCAGATCTACCCGGACGCAGAGTCGCGGCCAGGAGTGGTGTGGGCAGGCGCCGAGCCGATTTCGGTCTGGAAATCCACCGACGGCGGCGAGCATTTCGAACTCAACCGCGGGCTGTGGGACCACCCTCATCGCAGCGACTGGGGTGCGGGCTACGGCGGCGCAGCCGCCCACTCCATCGTGGTGAATCCGGCCGGGGACAACGTCCACGTCGCCATGAGCACCGGCGGTGTGTACCGCTCGCTGGACGGCGGTGCGTCCTGGGAGCCCCGTAACAAGGGTATTTCGGCCTACTTCATGCCGGACCCCAATCCTGAGTTCGGCCAGTGCGTCCACAAGATCGCGGCGGATGCTGCGGTGGAAGGACGGCTGTACGCGCAGAACCATCACGGCGTCTACCGCACGGATGACAACGGCGAAAACTGGAACTCCATCGCCGAAGGCCTTCCGGCCGACTTCGGTTTTGTGATGCTGACGCACGCGCGGCGGCAAGGCACCGCCTGGGTTGTGCCGCTCAAGGCCGACGGCGAGCGGATCCCGCCGGAAGGAAAGCTTGCCGTGCACCGAACGGACGATGCCGGGGCCACCTGGAAGCGCCTGGATACGGGCCTGCCCGAGGGGGAATTCAATAGTGTGCTCCGCGACGCGGCGGGCGTGGATTCATCCGAGCCGGCCGGCGTCTACTTCGGCACGCGCGGCGGCACGGTGTATGCCAGCGCGGATGAAGGGGAGACGTTTGCTGAAGTTGTCAGCCATCTCCCGGATGTCCTGTGTGTCCGCGCTGCCGTGGTCGCCGGGGCGGGACAGAGGGTTCCGGAAACGTCAGCGGCCCGCGGTGCCTGACATCAGCGTGGTACTTCCCAGCATCCTCCAGCCGCTGGCCGGCGGGCAGTCCATCCTGACTGCGCCCGCCGAAGGGACGGTGACGGTGGGAAGCCTGCTGGATTCGGTGACCGGGGGTTACCCGGTGCTGGCCAGGCGGCTGCGGGACGAAACCGGAGCACTTCGCCGGTACGTGAATATTTACGTTTCTGGCGACGAAGTCCGCCGGCTCAAGGGCCTGGAAACCGAGGTGTTGCCCGGGCAGGAGGTGCTGGTCATCCAGTCGGTGGCCGGAGGTTAAGGCCGAACCGTCTCGTCGGCGGTCTGGCGGCAGTCCTGACTGACTGCGCCCGCCGTCGAGGGCAAGGTTCCGCGGTGCAAAGTGCAGCAAGGAGGCTATATGCCAGCCGCCCGAAGCCGGGTCAGGCAATCCGCCAGACGCTGCATTCGTCCGTATTGATCGCTTTCCGCATGCCGGTGTGATGGTCCATGATCCAGACAACGCCGATTCCCGGCGCTGTCTCCTGGACAAGGCCACGGCGGATGACCACGTCGTCGTAGCTGGGGCCTACAGAGAGGCGGGCCTCGATTTCATCGCCGCGGTGGAGCTGGTCCAGGGCGCGGACTCTTGCTACATGGGCTTTGGCTTCCTTCAACATGGGGGCCTCCTGGCTGGAGCTGGTGCCTGCGCTTGCCGGCACTTCCAGTGTGGCGGCGCAATGTTGCGCCCGGGTTTCCTCAACGTTAGGAGCCGGTTAGTTCTCCGCGATCGATGCGTTTCCGGCGGCACCATGGGATTCGGGAATGCCGCCCGCCAAACCCCGCGGGGGCCTTGAGTTGGGCATTGTGCCAGTTCAGGCCTACCGCCGGCGGGTCTCCCGGACAACAATGGGCACTATGCAACTTCCCGTGATGCCTCCCGTCCCACCCATGCTCGCCAAGGCCGTCAGCGGAATGCCCGACGGGGCCCTCAGCTATGAGCCCAAGTGGGACGGGTTCCGGTCCATCATCTTCCGCGACGGCGATGAGCTGGAGATCGGCAGCCGCAACGAAAAGCCCATGACCAGGTATTTTCCTGAGCTTGTGGAAGCCCTGAAGGAGAACCTGCCGCCCCGCTGCGTGCTGGACGGCGAGATTGTCCTGGTGGGGGCATCCGGTGACCGGCTGGACTTCGATGCCCTCCAGCAGCGTATCCATCCCGCCGCCAGCCGGGTAAGGCTTCTTGCCGAACAGACCCCCGCCAAGTTTGTGGCCTTTGACCTGCTGGCCCTGGGCGACGACGACTACACGGGCCGGCCCTTCGCCGAGCGGCGGGCAGCGCTGGAAAAGGCGCTCGCCACCAGCAAGGCGCCCGTCCACCTCACGGCGGCGACCCAGGACAAGGTCACCGCCGAGCAGTGGTTCCAACAGTTCGAAGGTGCAGGCCTGGACGGGATTGTGGCCAAGCCCCTGGATGGCAGCTACCAGCCGGACAAACGCGTGATGTTCAAGATCAAGCACGAACGCACAGCTGATTGTGTGGTTGCCGGCTACCGCGTGCACAAGAGCGGACCGGATGCGATCGGCTCGCTGCTGCTGGGCCTGTACAAGGACGACGGCGGCCTGGCCAGCGTGGGCGTGATCGGCGCCTTCCCCATGAAACGCCGGCAGGAGCTGTTCGAGGAACTCCAAACGCTGGTCACGGACTTCGACGGACACCCCTGGGCCTGGGCCAAGCAGGAGGAAGGCGAACGGACCCCGCGCAACGCGGAGGGCAGCCGGTGGAGCGCCGGCAAGGACCTGTCCTTTGTGCCCCTCCGGCCCGAACTGGTGGTTGAGGTCAGGTACGACCACATGGAAGGTGAGCGCTTCCGGCATACCGCCCAGTTTTCACGCTGGCGGCCGGACCGCGATCCCGGGTCCTGCACCTACGCCCAACTGGAGGAACCGGTCAGCTTCGACCTTGCCTCGGTCCTGGAGACCGGCCGACCTTAGACACCCAGTTCACCGCAGGCACCCAAGCCCGCCGCCCGCCGTCGTACGTTCTTGCCCCTAGTTTCTGGCCGTGCGTTCCCGCCCGCTGGTCCCCGCCGGCGTCGAACGTTCCAGTCTGCCCGCCCGGCGGTGCCCAGCGGGGTGCTACTTCAGGCCGAGTTGCTTGGTGGGGACGTTGAAAGTCTCCTTCGCCGTCCGGGCGGAGATGACCGAGATGCCGCAGATGACGGCGGTGAAGATGCGGATCTGGACCCAGCCGCCGACCTTGGTGCTGAACATCTCGGCGCAGAAGACGGCCAGACCGCGTTGGAGGCCGCATAGCCGAAGGAGAAGAAGCCGATGGCCGCGAGGAACATCAGCGGGATGCTGCCGGACTCCAGGCAGAGCAGGAACGCCGGAGTCATCGCGCCCGGCTCGTTCGTGAACCTCGGCATCGGACCGCCCACCCTGGTCTCCAACGACCTCAAGCCGGACAGAACATCACGCTCCACACCGAGAACGGCATGCTGGGCATCGGCCCCGCTGCTGAGGGCGACGACGTCGACGGTGACCTCATCAATGCCGGTAAGATCCCGGTCACGGAGCTGCCCGGGGCGTCCTACTTCCACCACGCGGGCTCGTTCGCGATCATGCGCGGCGGCCACCTGGACATCCTCGCCAACTGGCACACCGACGCCCCTGACGCCATCCCGCAGTGGGCGGCGCGATGGACCTCGCCACCGGCGCCAAGGACGTGTTTGTGATGATGACGCTCCTGACCCGCGAGGTCGCGTCGAAGATCGTGGAAGCGTGCTCCTTACCCGCTCACCGGCGTCGGATGCGTGACGCGCGTGTACACGGACAAGGCCGCCTTCCTGACCGGCCCCGACGGCGTCACTGTCCGCGAGACGTTTGGCTGCACCCTGGAGGAGCTCCAGGCAGCTGCCACCCGCCCCGCTCAAGTCAGCCGCCGCCGTCGCGCTCTAACCCCACCCGGCGCGAACGGACACTTAAGCCCCGCCACCCCCGGCGCGAACTGGCAGCGGCGGATCAACCCCCCGACACCGCGCGCGCTGGACACTGCCCCGGAGCTGCTGGCGGTGCTGGACACCGTCCGCGCCCAGGGCTGGTGCCTGCTGGGCAGGAGCTTGAACTCGGGCTGATGTCGGTTGCCGCTCCCGTGTACGACGGGCCAACCAAGGTGGTGGCCGCGGTGAACGTGTCCCTCCAGTCCCAGTCGGTGGCGGGCCCAGCCGGAAGCTGACGCGTACCTCGCCTCGGTGGCGCAGGAGATCGTCGCTACGGCCAGGCTCATCTCGGCCGACCTCAGCGCGAGCCAGTAAGCCTGCCGCCGGCTAGCTCTTGCGGGTCTGCGCGAACAGCTGGCGCAATGTAAAGAAGCACCCCAGGGCGCTGAACAGCAACGCAAGCAGGAAGTCGCCGGCGTAGCTGTCCACCAGTTCCCGGTTGGTGGCCAGGTTGAAGCCCAGAAGGTCCCAGGTTTGAGCATCAGCCAGCATGGACAGCGGTGAGCCGCCGCCCAGGAATTTGGCCGCGTCAATGAGCAGGCTCCCCAGGAAGGAGAGCAGCACCGTCACAACGGTGAGGGCTACCACAACCCAAACGCCGCGGCGGCTGATTGTCCCTCCCGTACCCAGAACGTACAGACGAGCGGCACCTGCAGCAGCGATGAAAGCAACAATTGATGCCATCCAGCCCAGGTCCCACAGGACCAGCCATGCGATGACACCCAACGGGACGGCTGCGAGGGCAAAAACGGCACCGCGCAGGACGTCTTCGCGTCCGGCAGGCGGTGCAGGCGGGAGCGAAGTGGACGGGCTTCCCGCCGGAGGAGTAAACGTACCGGGAGCCCGCTGGCCGAACTGTGGGTCCGGAATACCCTTCCCGGTCTCTCCGCCGGGCAAGGATGCTTCATATTCTGCGCGCTCTGACAAGGGTCCCCCAATATGTGTGATGCCGATGCGGTAAATCCCGCTCATTCTGACATGGCACGGGGCCGTCCGGGGAGAGTGTGGCGTTTTTCCCTCAATCGTTATCCACGTCGCCGAAGGGTCCCACTCCCGCGGCGGCCTGCCGGGCCATAGACTCTAGCCAATTACGTGCAGCAGTGCCGCTCCGCGAAGTTCCCGCCGGTCAACCGGATGGACACGGACCCGGAGGCGCTGCCGCACCCGTCCGTAAGGGAGTTGGCGGTTTGAAACTGGGCATACCGCGGGAACGTCATGAGGGCGAGCAGCGTGTGGCCGCCACGCCGGAAACGGTCAAGCAGCTGGCGGGGCTGGGTCTGGAGGTCCTGATCGAGGCAGGAGCCGGGGCCGCCGCCGGCCACTCAGACCACGCCTACGCCGACGCCGGTGCCCACATCGTCCAGGACCTGGACCCCGGCGAACTGAACGTCCTGGTCCACGTCCGCCCACTGGAACCCCCGACGGCGGCAGCCCTGAAGAGGGGCGCCGTCACCGTGGGCCTGGCCTCGCCGTCGTCCGGACTCGCCACCGTGCAGGCGCTCGTGGAGGCAGGCGTCACCGCCTTCGCCCTGGAACTGGTGCCTCGCATTTCGCGCGCCCAGTCCATGGACGCGCTCAGCTCCCAGGCCCTGGTGGCCGGCTACCGCTGCGTGCTGGAAGCGGCCATCCGGCTGCCGCGATTCTTCCCGCTTTACATGACCGCCGCCGGCACCGTCCCGCCCGCCCGGGTGCTGGTGCTCGGCGCCGGGGTTGCCGGGCTGCAGGCCATCGGCACCGCGAAACGGCTCGGCGCCCGCGTCTCCGCCAACGACATCCGGCCCGCCTCCGCCGATGAGGTCGCATCGATGGGCGGCACGTTCATCAAGCTGGATCTGGAAACCGCGGAGGCTTCGGGCGGCTACGCCCGTGAACTCAGCGCCGACCGTGGCGCGCTGCAGCGTGAACTCCTCGCCCCGCACGTCGCCGTGGCCGATGTCCTGATTACGACGGCGGCCGTCCCCGGAAGGCGCGCACCGCTCCTCGTCAGCCGGCAAATGGTGCAGGGCATGCGCCCCGGTTCCGTCGTCGTCGACCTCGCCGCAGAGTCCGGCGGCAACGTGGAGGGCGCCGTTCCCGGCGAGGACATCCTGGTGCCCACGGCCGACGGGCAGGGCCACGTCACCCTGGTGGGGCTCAAGGACGCACCGTCCGCGATGGCGCAGGACGCGTCCCGGCTGTATGCCAAGAACGTGGCCAACCTGCTCGCCCTAATGGTCCGGGACGGCACCGTTGCCCCCGATTTTGACGACGAGGTGATCGCAGGTGCCTGCCTCACGCACGACGGCGCGGTGCGGCACCCGCCCACGGCCGAGGCTTTGGCGGCACTTGTCCCCGCCCGGCCAGACCACGCACCCGGGGTCCAGAACGATCAGGTCCAGCACGGCCTGGTCCAGCACGAGGGGGGAATCTGATGGACGGCATGAGCCTGCTGACAGTCACCGTACTGGCGGTGTTTGTGGGCTTCGAAGTGGTTTCCAAGGTTTCCAGCACCCTGCACACTCCGCTGATGTCCGGAGCCAACGCCATCCACGGCATCATCCTGGTGGGCGCCATCATCGTGGCCGGCCAGGCTGCGGACCCGTGGATCCTGGCCGTGGCGCTGCTGGCCGTGGTGCTGGCCACCGCCAACCTGGTGGGCGGCTTTGTGGTGACGGACCGGATGCTGCACATGTTCCGTGCCCGCAAGGACGTCGTCCGCCAGGAAGCCGCCGGCAAGGGGGAAGTAAAGTGACCCTCCTCGATCCGGTCTGGACCTCGCTCCTATACCTCGCCGCCGCGGTGTTCTTTATCCTTGCCCTCCGCGGCCTCAGCTCGCCCCGAACCGCCCGCCGCGGCAACCTGATCGGTGCCTTCGGTGCGCTGCTCGCCGTCTTCACGGTCTTCCTTTCCGCCCGGCTGGACAACATCCCCTGGATCATCGGTGCCATTGCGGTGGGGACCGCGGTGGCGGCACCGGTGGCCCGGCGGGTGCAGATGACCCAGATGCCCCAGCTCGTGGCGCTGTTCAACGGGGTGGGCGGCGGCGCCGCAGCCCTGGTGGCGCTGCTGGAACTCAGTCACACCGCAGACCCGTGGGTCCGCCTGGCCATCGTGTTTACCCTCCTGGTGGGGGCCGTGTCCTTCGCCGGATCCGGGGTCACCTTCGCCAAACTCCAGGAGCTTATGACCACCCGGCCCGTCGTTTTTCCAGGCCTCCCCGTGGTGATGGCCGCAGTGCTGCTGGCCGCCGTGGGCACCGCCGTCGCCGTCGTCCTGACCGGTTCCCTGGCGCTCGCGGTGCTGCTGATGGTGCTGGGCTTGGCAGCCGGTGCACTGCTGGTGCTGCCGGTGGGCGGTGCTGACGTGCCCATCGTTATCTCGCTGCTGAACGCGTTCACCGGCCTGGCCGTCGCCGCGTCCGGCGTGGTGCTGGGCAACGTACTGCTGGTGGTGGCCGGCACCCTTGTGGGCGCCTCCGGTACCATCCTCACCCGGGCCATGGCCGCCGCGATGGGCCGCAGCGTAGCCGGCATCCTGTTCGGCGCCTTCAAGGGAGGTTCGACGGCGGGATCCACCGCCGTGAGCGAACGTCCCGTCAGGTCCTCCAGTGCGGAGGACGTGGCCGTGCTCCTGGGCTACGCGCAGCGGGTGATCATTGTCCCCGGCTACGGCCTGGCGGTGGCGCAGGGCCAGCACACCGCGGCTGAGCTGGCCCTGGCCCTTGAAGCCCGCGGCATCGAGGTGGACTTCGCCATCCATCCCGTGGCCGGCCGCATGCCCGGGCACATGAACGTGCTCCTGGCCGAGGCCAATGTGCCGTACGAATCGCTGAAGGAGATGGGCGAGATCAACGCCGAGTTCCGCATGGCCGACGTCGCTTTGGTAGTGGGCGCCAACGACGTGGTGAACCCCGCCGCGAAGACGTCCTCCGGCTCGCCGATCTACGGCATGCCCATCCTGGAAGTGGCCGACGCCCGCCAGGTGATCTTCCTGAAACGCTCCATGCGGCCAGGATTTGCCGGAATCGAGAACGAGCTCCTGTACGAGCCGCAGACCTCCCTGCTCTTCGGCGACGCCAAGGATTCCCTGGCCAAGGTGCTGGGCGCCGTAAAGGCGCTGTAGCCAAGTACGCTGTCTCCAAGGACCACTTCCTACGTCACCGAAGGACACCATGACAGCCAACAGCTCCACTTCCCTCAAGCGCCCGGCCATCATCATCAATCCTGCCAAGCCGGTGGACATCGATGTGCGTGCCCTGGCGGCTAAGCACTGCTCGGAGAATGGCTGGGGCGAGCCTATCTGGCTGGAGACAACCAAGGAGGACCCCGGCGTCGGCCAGGCGAAGGAGGCACTCAAGCAAGGGGCCGACGTCGTTATTGCTGCCGGCGGCGACGGTACCGTGCGGTGTGTGGCCGAGGTCCTTTCCGGCGGGGACGTGCCCATGGGGCTGCTTCCGTTCGGCACGGGAAATCTCCTGGCCCGCAACCTTGGCATGGACGTCACGGACTTTGACCGTGCCATGGCCGGGGCGCTGGCGGGCACCGAGCGGAAGATCGACGTGGTCCGGGCCGCCCGCAATGATCCGGACAAGGAGCAGGTCTTCCTGGTCATGGCGGGCATGGGCTATGACGCCACCATCATGGCCGATACCAATGAGGACCTCAAGGGCAAGGTGGGCTGGCTGGCCTACGTGGACGCCGGCATCCGGAATTTGCCGGGCAAACCGGTGAAGGCCACCGTCGTTCTCGACGGCAAAACAGTAGTGCACCGCGGGGTCCGCAGCGTGATGGTGGGGAACTGCGGCAAGGTCCAGGGCGGGCTGGAGATCTTCCCGGACGCCAAGATGGATGACGGCCTGCTGGACGTGGCGGTGCTGGCCCCGAGAGGGAAGCTCGGGTGGTTCTCCGTGATCGCCGGCATGATCGGCAAGGGCCGGGGCAAGGACACGTCCGTGGAGTACTACCAGGGTAAGTCTGTGGAAATCACGCTGGAGCACAACGACGATTACCAGATCGACGGCGACCACGAAGGCGATGGCAAGCATGTCGCCATGACCATTGAGCCCGGCGCGCTGACCATCCGGATGTAACCGGCCGGCGCTACATACATGGGTGGGGCGGGCGCCGGTCTGTGGGAGAGGATCTCAGCGAGCTCAGCGAGCCGGTGCGCGCGGGCTGACTCGGCGGGTGTGAACGCTTCGCCGGGACGGGCGAAGGTGATGGGTCCGTGCCAGGCGGTGGGGATCTTCAGGCGGGTGCCGGCGTCGTCCGTTTCCTGGATGGCCTCCGCAGGACTGAGGATGCGGGCACGAAGCAGCTCGGCGACAGCCAGCGGCAGCTCGTCCGGGGCGTCGGCGATCCGCACCGCCAGGCTCAGCGCCTTCGTCTGCCGGGACCGGATCGTCGAGACGGTGATTGTGCCGCCGTCGGCATTGCCGTGGTGCTGGCACCTGCGCTCTGGCGGCGGGTGCGCCGGGTGTGAGCCGAGCCGGGTGTAATCTACGCCGGGCGGGGACAAGATTCAGGAGCCCAGGCGGCCGCCGGACTCCTCGAGATAGCAGGACCCGCACAGGGATTCGTACCAGACGTCCTGGCCGTCGATGGCGACCTGGTCGCCGTCGAATACCACCTTCTTGCCGACGCGCCGGGTGTTGAAGATGGCCTTGCGCCCGCACCGGCAAATGGTCTTGAGCTCTTCCAGCGTGTGGGCGACCTCCATAAGCCGGCGTGATCCCGGGAAGGCGCGGGTCAGGAAGTCTGTCCTGATGCCGTAGGCCAGCACCGGCACGTTGTCCAGGACGGCGATGCGGAACAGGTCATCCACCTGGTCCGGGGTCAGGAACTGGGCCTCGTCCACTAGAAAGCAGGCCACCGGCTTCTGGTCCATGTGCTCCAGCAGGGCATCCGGGTCATCGCCGGCTGCATGGGCGGCGAAGAGCTCGCGCACGCGGGTGGTGGCGGAGATCAGGAAGTCCACCGACCGGGTCATGCCTAGCCGGGACACGATGTCGGTATCGCCTTTGGTGTCCACATCGGGCTTGGCGAGCAGGACGCGCTGGCCCCGCTCCTCATAGTTGAAGGCGGCCTGCAGCAGTCCGGTGGACTTTCCTGAGTTCATGGCGCCGTAGCGGAAGTAGAGCTTGGCCAAGGGGGTCCTTTCAATGGGTCCGGCTATCGATCCTATGCCGTACGCTCCAGGGACGCGGCTGCCGCCCGTCCCGCAGGCGCTGTCCCGCCGGCCGATGCCTGCCTTAGTTCTGCCCCCGCCCTGCCTCAGTCCTGAATGAGGGTTTCTGTCAGGTGATGAGTGGGAATCCTGTCCCGCTCATACGTGATTTCGGTGTAGCCGTGGGGCTCGGGTTTTCCGGCCGGGCTGAGGTTCACAAAGACGATCTCTTCGATGGTGAGGATGCTCTGGCGCGTGATCATGTTGCGGACTTCGGCGCGCATGGTCAATGACGTCCGGCCGAAGCGCGCCCATTTCCACCAGGTCCCCCTGCACTGCGGAGCTCACGAAGTTGATATCGCAGCTTCCTCATCGATCCATTACAGCAGGCTTCCGCCGAAAAGGGTCCCGTTGGCGTTCGGGTCCTCCGGCCGGATCCATTCGCGGGTGCGGAAGGTGATGTCAGTGGATTCCATAGGGCGAGGTTAGCCTGCCGCGGCGCAGGCTACGTGGTGGCAGCTGCTGTGTAACGGGCCGCGCCCGGATTTGGCTCAGGCCATGGCAGTGTGGGCGGCGCTGTGCGAGTCAATCGACTTGGCGTAGCAGTACGAGTGCTCCACACCCACGTAAGCGCCAAAGTTGGGGACGGATTCGAAGCCGGAGTTCTCGTAGAAGTTCCGGCCGTCAGGCTGCGCCGAGCCTGCTTAGGCCTTGATGCGCGTGATGCCCTGCTTGTGCGCCTCGGCTTCGAGGGCCGCCAGAATGGAGCTGGCCACGCCCGAGCCTCGCGTGTAGGGGAGCACGTAGAGCCGCTTGATTTCGGCCGTGGCGCCGTCCAGGAGCCTGAGTCCGCCGCAGCCCACCGGCTGTCCCGAGCCTTTGTCGTACGCCACCAGGAACACGGCACAGTCAGCGCCCGACGGCGGGGTCCCCGGTTCGTGGTCAGGGGTACCGAAGCGGGCGTCCAGTTCCGCCTGCTGGGCCCTGCGTAGATCGGCGCCCACGGGGTTGGACCAGGTGACGGACCTGATGTTGAGCCGCGGGTTGGTCTGCATGACTGCCTCGTTTCGCCGAAGGGTGATGCAGAACAAGCCTACGAGCCCACCATTAACGCCGTGTTTCCTGCGCGTAAGGGGATGGAGAACTTGCCTGCTACCCCTGGGTGCCGGTGGGGTCCTCGGCGGTCGGATCCGCAAGAGCGAGGCCGCCCACCGGGCTCCCGTCCCAGTGGATCAGCTTCCAGCCGGCGCTTGGGTCCCCTTCCAGGGCCACGATGCCGGTGTTGGACAGGACGTGGCGGGCCGCGAACTCATGGTCGGCGCCCGCGGCGCGGAGCCCTGTCCAGGTGCGGATGGCGGCGCCATGACTCACCACGGCCGCGACGGCGGAGTCCCCGTTGCTGGCCGCGCGCACGGCAACCCGGTTCATGGCGGTGTCGTACCGCTCGAAAAACTCGTGGCCGTCCGGGCCGGCAGGCATCCTGCGGTCCAGGTCACCGGCTGCCCACGCGAACACTGTCCCCATGTATTGCATGTGCGACTCGTGGTCGGTCAACTTCTCCAGTGCCCCTGCTTCGATTTCGTGTAGTCCATCCAGGACTTCAACCTCAAGCCCGTGGAGCCGGGACAGCGGGGCGGCCGTGATCTGGGTCCGCAGAAGCGTGGATGCGTACAGGGCGCCTATCTGCTCGTTGGCCAGGGACCGTGCCATGGCCTCTGCCTGGCGTTCGCCCAGCTCGGTCAGCCCGGGCCCCGGGTGGGCGGTGTCCAGCTGGCCGAGTACGTTGCCGGGGGTCTGTCCGTGGCGGATGAGGAGCAGCTTCATGACTCCAGTTTCGCATCCGGCGGCGAGTATCCGGCGTCAGCCTGCCGGGCCGACGTCGTGCGTTCCTGCCCCAGTTGCTGGTGCCCCGCGGGTGGCAAGACATGGCGTGTCGCCCGCGCTATGCCGGTAGCCGGGCCGGCAACTGGGCGGGAACGAACCGGGCGCGGCCACCGCAACCCAAAAGGAAGGTGCCGGGTCCGCAGGGACCCGGCGCCGCCGTCGTCCGTTTATGGCCGGTGGTTTCGAGAAGCTCAACCACCGAGCTGCTTACTTGAGGTGGTCCACCAGCTGGTCCGCGATGCCGGTGTACTTGCCGGGCGTGAGGGCGAGCAGCCGCGCCTCGGCCTCGGGGGAGAGTCCCAGGCTCTGAACGAACTCCTGCATGCGGGCGGCATCCACACGCTGGCCGCGCGTGAGGTCCTTGAGCCGCTCGTAGGGGTTTTCCATGCCTTCAACGCCGGCGATCGCCTCGGCGCGCATGACCATCTGGATGGCCTCACCCAGGACTTCCCAGTTGGTGTCCAGGTCGCCGGCGAGCACGTCTTCGGCGACGTCGAGGCGGTCCAGGCCTTTGGCCACGTTGGAGATCGCCAGGAGGGAGTGGCCGAATGCCACACCGATGTTGCGCTGGCTGGAGGAGTCGGTGAGGTCGCGCTGCCAGCGGGAGGTCACCAGCGTGGAGCCCAGTACGTCCAGGAGGCCGGAGGAGATCTCCAGGTTGGCCTCGGCGTTCTCGAACCGGATGGGGTTGACCTTGTGCGGCATGGTGGAGGATCCGGTGGCGCCGGCCACGGGGATCTGGGCGAAGTAGCCGATGGAGATGTAGCTCCACATGTCCGTGCAGACGTTGTGCAGGATCCGGTTGAACCGCGCGACGTCGGCGTAAAGCTCGGCCTGCCAGTCGTGGCTTTCGATCTGGGTGGTCAGCGGGTTCCAGGTCAGGCCCAGGCCCTCGACGAAGGACTTGGCCACCTGCTGCCAGTCAGCGCCGGGGACAGAGGCCACGTGGGCTGCGTACGTTCCGGTGGCGCCGTTGATCTTGCCCAGGTATTCGGTCTTAGCGATGCGGTCCAGCTGGCGGGTCAGGCGGTGCGCGATGACCGCCAGTTCCTTGCCCAAGGTGGTGGGCGTGGCGGGCTGGCCGTGCGTGCGGGACAGCATGGGGACTGTGCGGTTGTCCTCGGCCATCTTGCTGATCTGGGCAACGAGGGCGCGTGCGGCGGGCAGCCACACGTCCTCCACCGCACCCTTGACGCCGAGTGCGTAGGAGAGGTTGTTGATGTCCTCGGACGTGCAGCCGAAGTGAACCATGGCGGTCAGGTTCTCGATGCCGACGGCGGGCAGGCGGCGGCCGATGTAGTACTCCACTGCCTTCACGTCATGGACGGTGACGGCTTCGATTTCGGCGAGCTCGGCCACCGAAGCGGAGTTGAATTCGGTGACGATCGCGCGGAGCTCTTCCTGCTGTCCCGCTGTGAGCCGTCCTGCGCCGGGGAGGACGTTGTTGCTGGTCAGGTGGATGAGCCACTCGACTTCCACGGCCACACGGTCACGGTTTAGGGCTGCCTCGGACAGGTAGTCAACGAGGGGTGCGACGGCGGACTGGTAACGGCCGTCCAGCGGACCCAGGGCGATCTGGTCCGGCGACGCGGCAAGGGCCAGGCGTCCGGAGGGCGTGCGGGTATCAGCTGTGGCGGCAATTTCAGGCATGTGCCGATTGTTTCATGAACTCTTCACTGCCGCTTAAGTGGTCCGTCTGATGTGAACAGCGGCGTGACTTGTCCACATAGCCGACGGCGGTGCTTCCGCCGTGTGGGTGGCCTTCCGTAGCGTCGGGGTTCAGGAGTTGGCATCACATGTGGTGGCGAGGGGAGAGGGAAATGAGCAGCGACTTGATGACAAGTGACTTGGCGGCGCTAATAGCGCGTGGCAATGAGGTTCAGCACCTGGCCGGGCGGGTTGCCGTCTGTGCGGGGCGCGTAGAGACGGTTCTTGCCAGTTTCAGGGAGATCCAGCTGCTGGACTGGCAGTCACCGGCCGGGAGGGCGTACCGGAACTGTGTAGCCCTGCAGGAGGTTGCGCTCACACGGGCGCTCGGGCGGCTCGAGGATGCCCGGCTCGCAGTGAACCGCCACGCGCAGGAAGTTGGACAGTCCTCAGGCGGCAGCTCGGCGGGGCAGTACCGATGGCCGAGGTAACGCCACCGGGCATCGCCGGGCCCATCCAGCTGCGCGGACCTGCCGTCGACGGCGGAATGGAAATCAGGGGCGGCATTGGCGGCATCACGTTCCAGCTTGAGGAACTCATGGGCGGAGCGGAGAAGCTCGATGACATTGCGGGCGAGCTGACTACGGTGGAGGCTGAGGTGCGTCGAATCCACGATGGCCTACGCATGTCCCAAATCGATGCCTGGTCCCTGGGGACAGAGGCCGAAATTTCCTTGGGCGAGGCCCAGCGGAGCGTGCAAGCGGTCCGCGCAGAGCTGCAGGGAATCAGCAGCCAGGTGCGGGCCAGCAAACTGGACTACGAGACGGCGGAAGCGCTGACCATCTTCTTCGCAGACATGGGCGTTCCGTCGCTCAAGGACTTTGAACTCGTGCGCATGGAGGTTGCGGGCATGTTCCCGGACCTTCGCGGCACTGATCTTGTGTTGCGCAACGTCGCGAGGGCACGGCACGACATTCTGAGCCTTGCGGAAACCCTGGTCCCCGCGCTCAAACCTGGCAGCGTTGGTGTTGAGTGCTTGGAAACGCTGCCTATTGAGTTCGACGGCTCCCTCGCTTCGCTCTTGGAGCGGGTGCGCATCATCGACGAGAGGGGGCGCGGCTACATTGAGGTCCTCGAAACGGATAACGGGGGACAGAAGGCCTACGTGATAGTTATTCCGGGTACTCAGACCGGAGGCGAAGTGGGCGGAACCAATCCGTTCGATGAAGCAGGCATCGTTGAAGGGGTTGGCCACGGCTCCGCGGATGTCAACGCGGCCGTGCTGGAGGCTCTGCGGGCCGCCGGCGCCGAAAAGGGGGCGCCCGTCGTGGCCGTGGGTTATAGCCAAGGGGGAATCCATGCAATGAATCTTGCCGCCGACGAACTGTTCCTCAACGAGTACGACTTGAAATATGTGCTCACGGCAGGCTCCCCGGTGGGTGGCATTGTTCCAACCGCTGACGTCGATGCCCTCCATCTGGAACACCGGCAGGATTGGGTGCCCGGAACTGACGGGACAGCGAACCCGGACACCAGGAATCGCGTTACAGTGACGCTCATCGACCAGGTGGACACGCCGGAGGGCGAGGGCTTCGGTCTGGGGCCGGGGCATCAGATCACTCATTACCAGGAAGCTGCCCGCCAAGTCGCTGCCAGTGATGATCCCTCTCTCGTGGCGTCAACCGCGGTTCTTGGCGGCGTCCTGGGAGCCGGTGGCACGGCGACGGCCACGCGTTTTGCGTTGTCCCGTTCGAAGCGTCCCGAGCCGCAGCCTGCTCCGCCATCCGGGCGGGCCTCGCGGCCTTCACCGCGGCTGGGTTACCGCTGACCGATTCGGGCTAGCGCCGGCGGCCGCCTGGCACCCTGCCCGCCACCAGAGAAATGAGCGTGATGATGATTGCTGCGAGGACCGCCGTCCAGAAGAACGAGTCGATGGTGAAATGCACCGGCGTGTAACTGCTGAGCCAGGACGTCAGATACAGCATGGCGGCGTTGATGACGATGGTGAACAGCCCCAGCGTGAGGATGGTGATGGGCAAGGACAGGAAGCTGACCAGGGGGCGGACAAACGCGTTCACCACGCCGAAGATCAGCCCGATGAACAGGTACGCGAGAATGATGCCGACGGTCTCCGTACCCTGAGTTACGCCCGTATTGGCCACCGCCTCGGTTGTGGCCGAAGTAGAGATATCCAGGCCCGGCAGTATCCAGCTGGCAATCCAGAGGGCCAGCCCGTTGATGAGGACTCGAACAATAAGAGAGCGCATACGCCCATGCTGTCACACTGCCCTTGAGCCCGGCTGGGCGCCCGCCCGGCCCGTGCCGTTCAGGCGAAGTAGGCTAGTTTGCATGACTTCATCACACATCCTGCCTGGCGAAATCCGGCCGCGCCCCGTGGTTGGCCGGCTTCCCCGCTACGCCGCAGGAAAGCCTCCCGTCGCCGTGGATGGGCTGGCCAGCTACAAACTCTCCTCCAACGAGAACCCCCTCCCCCCTCTTCCGGCGGTGCTGGAGGCGATTTCCAACCAGGCGGACTTCAACCGCTACCCCGACCCTCTCAGCAGCAAGCTTCGTGCTGCGCTCGCCGAGTTCCTGGCGGTGCCGGCCGAGGATATTGTCACGGGAGCCGGAAGCCTTGGCGCCCTGAACCAGTTGCTGTCCACGTTCGCGGGCCAGAACGACGACGGCAAAGCGGACGAAGTGATCTATGCGTGGCGCTCCTTCGAGGCCTATCCCATCAGCGTGGGCCTGGTGGGCGCGGAAAGCGTCCGCATCCCGCTGACGGCAGAGGGACGCCACGATCTGGATGCCATGGCTGCAGCCGTCACGGTCCGCACAAGGGTCATCCTGCTCTGCACCCCGAACAACCCGACCGGTCCCATCCTGACCACTGCCGAAACGGAGCGGTTCATCCAGTCTGTCCCGGCCGACGTTGTGGTGGTTATTGATGAGGCATACCAGGAGTTCGTCCGCGCCAACGATGCCGTGGACGGCATCGCGATGTACCGCAAATACCCGAATGTTGTGGTGCTCCGGACGTTCTCCAAGGCGCACGGGCTGGCGGGCCTGCGCGTGGGCTACAGCGTCTCGAACCCCGGGCTGACCCAGTACCTGCGCGTCGCGGCCACGCCATTCGCCGTGTCACAGATCGCCGAACAGGCCGCCATTGTTTCGCTGCAGAATTACCCGCTGGTTGTAGAAAGGGTACAAAGCATCGTGGACGAACGCACCCGGGTAACCTCCGGGCTCCGTGAGCTCGGCTGGTTTGTGCCCGAAGCGCAGGGCAACTTCGTCTGGTTGAACCTGGGCGAAAACAGCTCGGAATTTGCCGAACTGGCGGGCGCACAGGCGCTTTCGGTGCGCGCCTTCGGTGGTGAAGGCGTGCGGGTCAGCATCGGCGAGGCAGAGGCCAACAGCCGGTTCCTCGAGGTCTGTGCAAACTATACAAAGCCGCCACGACGTTCCTAGCGCTTAACATGCATCAGGAGCGGCACCTACTGAAGATAAAGTAAGGATCAGTAAGCCAATATATATGCCCACAGGGGAATGCATTCCTCCAGCGGCATATATCCCAGCGACATTGCAATGCATCCGCATGCGGCAAGCAAGGAGACGGTATGGGCGCCACACATCTGCCCTCCACCGAGTTCGATGAAACAGCGGCAGACGACCAACTCGAGGCTGAGGCCGAAGCCCAACTGGGCAGCCCGGCCGAGCCTATGGTGCAGTTGTTGGCGCCTGACGGGACCCTGGGGACAGACCCGGTCTTCTCTGCGTATGCGGATCGGCTGGACGGTGAAAAGCTACGGGGCTTCTACGCTGACATGGCCAAGATCCGCCGCTTTGATGTAGAGGCAACCGCACTCCAGCGCCAAGGCCAGCTAGCGCTGTGGGTTCCGCTGACCGGCCAGGAGGCTGCGCAGATCGGCTCCGGGCGGGCCAGCCAGCCGCAGGACTACATCTTCCCCACCTACCGCGAGCACGGCGTGGCGCTGACCCGCAATGTGGACCTCGCTGAGCTCCTGCGCCAGTTCCGCGGCGTCTCGAACGGTGGCTGGAACCCGAAGGACACCAACTTCCATCTCTACACCCTGGTCCTCGCCGCGCAGACACCGCACGCCGTCGGGTACGCAATGGGGATCCAGCGGGACCAGAAGCTCGCGGCCGCTGCAGTCGCCGCGGATGGGGCGGAACACCGGCCGGCCGAGCCCAAGGCCGCGGTGATGGTCTACTTCGGTGACGGCGCCAGTTCCGAGGGTGACGTCCACGAATCCATGGTGTTCGCCTCCTCCTACAACGCGCCGGTGGTGTTCTTCTGCCAGAACAACCACTGGGCCATCTCCGTTCCCAGCTCGGTGCAGACCCGCATTCCGCTGTCCAACCGTGCCAAGGGTTACGGATTCCCGGGAATCCGGGTGGACGGCAACGATGCGATCGCCGTCCACGCCGTGACCGAGTGGGCGCTCGAACATGCCCGCGAGGGCAAGGGCCCGGTGCTGATCGAGGCGTTCACATACCGCGTCGGTGCGCACACCACGGCTGATGACCCCACGAAGTACCGGGAATCCGCCGAAGAAACCCTGTGGCGGGCCAAGGATCCGCTTGACCGCCTGGAAAAGTACTTGCGGGCCGAGGGACTGGCCGATGACGCGTTCTTTGAACAGGTCAAGGCCGACGGCGACGAACTCGCCGCCTACGTCCGCAAGACCACCTACGACCTCGAGACCCCGGACATCAGGACGGCCTTCGCCAACACCTACGTCGAGGCCCACCCCCTGGTAACCGAGGAACTGGCCTGGTTTGAGGACTACAGCGCAGGGTTCGCCGAAACGCCGGAGCGCGACAGCACGGACCCCGATGAAGCATCGACAGGAGTGGCCCGCTGATGACCACCATGACCATAGCCAAGGCCATTAACGAGGGCCTGCGCGCCACCCTGGACAACAACCCGCGGACCCTGCTCATGGGCGAGGATATCGGTGCCTTGGGCGGCGTCTACCGCGTCACCGACGGCCTCCTTGCGGAGTTCGGCGCGGACCGTGTGGTGGACACGCCCCTCGCGGAGTCCGGCATCATCGGCACGGCCATCGGCCTTGCCCTGCGCGGCTACCTGCCCGTCTGCGAGATCCAGTTCGACGGGTTCGTGTTCCCCGGCTTCAACCAGATCACCACCCAGCTGGCCAAGATGCACGCCCGCAGCAACGGCAACCTCACCGTTCCCGTGGTCGTCCGGATCCCATACGGCGGCGGTATCGGCTCCATTGAGCACCATTCGGAATCACCGGAGGCGCTGTTCGCCCACACTGCCGGCCTGCGGATCATCACGCCGTCCAACGCCCACGACGCCTACTGGATGATCCGGCAGGCGGTGGAGTGCCAGGACCCCGTGATCGTCTTCGAACCAAAGCGCCGCTACTGGCTCAAGGGCGAGGTCGACACGGATTCACCAGGCGCTTCGGCCGATCCCTTCAAAGCGCATGTGCTCCGCGAGGGCACGGACGCCACAGTGGTAGCCTACGGACCGCTCGTGCCGGTGGCCCTTGCCGCTGCCGACGCCGCTGCCGAGGACGGCCACAGCATTGAGGTCATAGACCTGCGCTCCATTTCGCCGATCGACTTCGACACCGTCACGGCGTCCGCCAAGAAGACCGGCCGGCTAGTTGTGGCGCATGAGGCACCGACCTTCGGCGGCATCGGCGGAGAGATCGCAGCCCGGATCAGCGAACGGGCGTTCCTCTCACTGGAGGCTCCCGTGATCCGTGTGGGCGGCTTCCATATGCCGTACCCGGTGGCCAAGGTCGAGGAAGACTACCTCCCCGACATCGACCGCATCCTCGAGGCGCTGGACCGCGCCCTGGCCTACTAGGCGCGGCACTTTTCCCGCTCACGCTTCCCGCTCACGCTTGCCGCGAAAGAGGACACCATGACTCTGAACAAGTTCAACCTGCCCGACGTGGGCGAAGGCCTCACCGAGGCGGAAATCGTCTCCTGGAAGGTCAAGCCGGGGGACACCGTTGCCATCAATGACGTCCTGTGCGAGATCGAGACCGCCAAGTCGCTCGTTGAGCTGCCGTCCCCCTTCGCCGGCACCGTCACCGAGCTGCTGGTTCCCGAGGGCGTGACCATCGACGTCGGAACCGCCATCATCAGCGTCTCTGACGCCGTCTCCGGCGACCCGACGCCGGCCGATGTCCCGGCTCCTGCCACTCCGGTCCAGCCGTTGTACGGCAAGCTTCCCGCGGACGACGCCGGCACCTCAGGCAGTGCCCTGGCCGGCGGCCCGCTGGTGGGATCGGGCCCTAAGGCCGACGCCGTCAAGCGCCGTCCCCGGAAGGCGGCACCCGCCGCCCCGGTTCCGGTGGTCGAACATGCGGGGATTTCGCTCCCCAACCGCTCCCTAACCTCGCAAGCTCGGCCAGTGAACCCGGCGGTCGTGGGCCCAGGCTCAATCACCGGCACCCCGGTGGTTGAGCGGGTCGAGACCGAAGCCGTCGATACCCGTCCCACCCTCGGCGGAACGATCACAGGCCTTGTGAACCGCGTCCTGGCCAAGCCTCCCGTCCGCAAGATCGCCCGGGATCTGGGGATCGATCTCGCCGATGTAGTGGCCACCGGCTCGCGCGGCGAAGTCACGCGCGAGGACCTGGTCAGCTACCAGGCCCAGCGCGATGCAGAGCTGGATCAGGCTGAGGGGTTCTGGGGCAAAGCAGGCAAGCCCCAGGATCAGCGGATTGAACGAATTCCGGTCAAGGGCGTCCGCAAGGCGACGGCCAAGGCGATGGTGGAGTCGGCTTTCTCGGCGCCGCACGTGAGCATCTTTGTTGATGTTGATGCCAGCCGCACCATGGAATTCGTCAAGCGACTGAAGGCTTCACGCGACTTTGAGGGAATCAGGGTTTCGCCGCTGCTGATCCTTGCCAAGGCCGTCATTTGGGCCGCCGCACGGAACCCCAGCGTCAACGCCACCTGGGTGGACAACGTGGACGGGACCGACGCCGCAGAGATCCAGGTCAAGCACTACCTGAACCTGGGCATCGCCGCAGCCACCCCTCGCGGGCTGATGGTTCCCAACATCAAGGACGCGCAGGACCTGTCGCTCAAGGAATTGGCGCTGGCACTGAACAACCTGGCCACCACGGCCCGGGCGGGCAAGACACAGCCCGCCGAAATGCAGGGTGGAACGCTCACCATCACCAACATCGGGGCGTTGGGGATCGACACGGGAACGCCGATCATCAACCCGGGCGAAGTGGCAATCGTTGCTTTCGGAACCATCAAGCAGAAACCCTGGGTCCTGGACGGCGAAGTCATTCCGCGCTGGATCACCACGCTCGGCGGCTCATTTGACCACCGCGTGGTGGACGGTGACCTGTCCGCCCGCTTTATGGCCGACGTCGCCGCGATCCTTGAGGAGCCGGCGCTCCTGCTGGATTAGGGACCCCGGGACCACGAGAATCGATACCTTGAACCAAGCTGCCATTCAGTCCAGGAACCGGACAGCCAGATGGCTGACAGAGGTGTTCCAACCGCCGGTGGTGGTGACGCTTCAGCTACTTATCAGCCCTGTGGTCGAGGCCGGATTCCCAGGCACCATCGGATACGGAGCCTTGGCTGCGCTGTTTGTGTGCGTGCTGCCGCTGTTCGTGCTCCTCGGGCTCGTGAGGCTGGGCAAGGTTACGGACCACCACGTCAGCAACCGCAAACAGCGCGCGCCCGTGCTGCTGATGGCGCTAGGGTCTGTGCTCGCAGGCCTGGTGGTGCTGCAAGCCACCGGTGCGCCGCGAAGCGTGATGGTCATGGTGCTGGCCATCGTCGCCGGCATCATTGTGCTGGCCGCCGTGAGCCCCTTCTGGAAGATCAGCGGCCACGCGGCCGCGGTGTCGTCGGCGGCAGCTATTTCCGTCCTGATGCTGGGGCCGGCGTGGCTGCCGCTGGTGCTGCTGATTCCGGCCGTCGGCTGGTCGCGGGTGGTGCTCCGCGCACACACCCTCGCGCAGGTGGTGGCCGGATCGCTGTTTGGCGGGCTGGTGATGGCCGGCCTGTGGTGGCTCCTGCGCGCCTGGTTCCTCTAGCTGTAGGCCTGAGTATCAGTAACCGTAGGCGGAGTAGGCGGTCAGCATCTCGGCCATCTCGGGATTCCCGCCCATGGCGCCGGCTAAGGCAGCGGATGTTGCGAACGCCGGGCCAGAAGGATGTCGTGGCCTACGAGTTGGCGGCGCTGAAGAGTAATCAAGGGGTCCCTTTGGCTGGAGTGGAGAGTCGTTGTCCGCTCCGTGGAGGGCACCCCCATTTTATCGCCTGGCGGGTGCTGAAACCGGCCTTAATAGGGGTGAGAACGAGACACCATGCACCGCCGCGGTGCGGCTGGTGCATGGTGTCCCGTTGTCAATTAGTCGGCGTCGTAAGTGTTGGCGATGTAGACGTCGCAGGGGGCGTTGTGGGCCACGCTGTTGGCGACGCTGCCCAGCACCCGGCCAATGCCGCGCATCCGCCGGTTACCTACCACGATCATCGTGGCGCCCAGGCGCTCGGCTTCCTTGATGAGCGCGTCGGCAGGCTTGCCGCGGGCCGCCGAGTAGGTCACCTTGATGGAACCGGCCAGGGCCTCGGCCACTGTCTTGGCAACGTGCTCCGCGCCGTCGGCGTCGGAAACGATCCACTGGTCGCTGCCCGAGCCGAAGACCTCGGTGCGGTGGCTGTCGAAGGCTGAGACGACGTGCAGCGAGGCGCCCACAGCGGCGGCGAGATCCCGCGCAGCTTCGGCTGCCTTCTTGGCAGTTCCGCTGCCGTCAACCCCCACGACAATAATTCCGCTCATGCTGTACTCCTTGTTCGGTATGAATTCTTGACCACACTCAGTCTGGCCAACGTTACAGCGCTGTAAGGGCCTCGCGCAGTACCGGGGCCAAGCGGCGGACACCTTCCTTGATGGCGTCGGGCGGCACCGCGCTGAACGCGAGCCGCAGCTTATTGGACGGCGCATCGGACGAGGTGAAGGCAGCCCCCGGGATAAAGACGACGCCGGCATCGATCGCCTTCTGCAGCAGGGGATAGGTATCCACGCCTTCCGGCAGCGTGACCCAGACGAAGAAGCCGCCCTCCGGGCTGGTCCAGCTGGTGCCCGCAGGCATGTGTTCGTCCAGGGCTGCGAGCATGGCCGTGCACCGTTCGGCGTAAAGCCCGCGGTAGGTCTCGATCTGGCCCCTCCAGTCATAGTCCCGGAGGTAGGCGGACACGAGCATCTGGTTCAGGGTCGGAGGGCACAGCGTGACAGATTCGGACGCCAGATAGTAGCGCCGCTGGAGGTGCTCCGGGACCAGAGCCCAGCCGATGCGCAGACCGGGGGCAAAGATCTTGGAGAAGGACCCCATGTAGATGACATCAGCCGGGTTTGCCGCGCGGAGCGGTGCCAGCGGCTCCCCGTCGAACCGGAGGAGCCCATAGGGGTTATCTTCGAGCACCAGAATATTCGCGTTTCGGCATATATCAACAACCCGCTGGCGGCGTTCCTGTGCCAGCGTGATCCCTGAGGGGTTGTTGAAGTTGGGGATGGTGTAGAGGAACTTGATGTTCTTCCCAGCCGTCTGGAGCGCGGCGATCCGGGCCTCCAACAGCTCAGGCACCAGGCCGTCGTCGTCCATCTCCACGGTGGCCACCTCCACCTGGTAGGCCTCAAAGGTATTGAGGGCGCCCACATAGGTGGGGCTTTCCACCAGCACCACGTCCCCTGGGTTGCAGAAGACCTTGGTGGCCACATCCTGGGCCGACTGGGAGCCTGCGGTGATCACCACGTTCTGCGGGAGCGCGTCCAGAATTCCTTCTGCCGCCATCACCTCGCAGATCTGGGTGCGCAGTTCTTCCGTGCCCTGCCCGCCGCCGTATTGCAGGGCGGTGAGCCCTTCGTCGGCGATGATGCTTGCAGCCGTGGCGGCCAGCCGCTGAAGCGGAAGGGATTGCAGGTATGGGCTGCCCCCGGCAAGGGACACCAGCCCCGGGCGCATCGAGATGTCAAAAACGTCCCGCACTGCTGATTGCTTAATGTTGGCTGCGCGCTCCGAAAACAGCGCCTCGTGGGGATGGGCGGCGCGGTGGGCGGACGTGGCCGCGCGCTCGATGGCATCAATGGCTTCGGCCGGTAGCTGCACTGCGCCGGCATCAAGTGTTTCGTGGGTCACACCCTCAGGATACAGCCGACAGTTGCCAATCGTGCAACATCTGTTGATCAAATCGCGCTAGTTGAGGCGTAGTGCTTCGACGAGCCTCACGCCGTTGACGTAGACCTCGGCGCGGATGGCGCCTACCGAGGCGACGGCAGTCTGCGTGAGCTGGGCCTCGATGCGGGGGATGTCGCACGCCCCCGCGGGACGGGCCGAGCCGGATAGGTAGACCGTCACGGCCGTGCCGTCGAAGGTGCCGGACAGGAACGTCAGGGTTGAGCCGGACAGGGAGTTGTACAGCCCGGGCGTCGGTTCTGCGGCGCCGTCCAGCAGGGCGCGCATGGCGTTGGCCAACGGTTCCGCGGGTCCGGCCACGGTGCGGCGGACGCCGGCCAGGCTGTCGTTGCAGCCAAAGCGCACACCTCCGGCCCCGCCGTCGTCGAGCAGTACGTAGTAGGCGGTCACCGTCTGTGATCCGGCGGACTGGCCAGTAGCCGGCACGGCCGGGGGCGGCGCCGAGGGCTCCGGGGCCGGCGATGGGCTTGCCGCGGCGGCCGTAGTTGTACTGGGTGCGGCTCCGCCGCCGGGCGCGGCAGTCCCGGTCGAAGCCGGCCCGGACGCTGGAGCGGTGCCCGGGCTCCGCTCCGGTGTTCCGGGAGCCCCGCCGGACGCGTGGCTTGAAGGCTCGGGCGGCGAAGCGGCGGACGGGCCGGTGGCTTCCGCGGGCGAAGCGGTGGCCGGTGGGGGTGCTTGCGGCTGGGGAATCGGAACCAGGGGCGGCTGGGCGCGGTCAGAGCGTTCAATGGTGGTTGCGCCGGCCGCGACGCTGCTGCCGGCAGACGGGTTGGCGGTTGGGGCGCAGGATCCCAGCCACAGCGGAAGCGTGAGTGCTGCCGCCGTCGCCATCAGCTTTCCGGCGCTCCGCCTGCCTGCCATGTCCGCACCGCGTTCCCGTGCCCAATGCTTTCCGTGCATTTAACGTTACGGCGCTCCCTCAACCCTGAACATGCCCGCGCGGTACCGGTTGGAATAAGACTTGGTCACGTGCGCGGGCTCTAGTCCCTTCCTGCTCACGGCGAGATAACAAATGCCCCGGACACCTTTCGGTGCTCGGGGCATTTGGTTGCTTGGCGCTGCTGCGTGCGGCTGCCTTACGCTGCCGGCTGGGCGGCGGCGAGTGCGTCGAAGACGCCCTTGATCTGCTCCACTACCTCGGCGTCGTCCTTCGGGTGCAGCTCGGCAAAGCGGACCATGGAGCCCGGAACGGCAAGCTTGACGTCCTCAAGCACCAGCGCGCCGGCAATGCCCACTGCCTTGCGGGCTTCGTCCTGTGCCCACACGCCACCGAACTGGCCAAATGCGGTACCGACGACGGCGGTGGGCTTGCCGGAGAGGGCGCCCGCGCCGAAGGGGCGGGACAGCCAGTCGATGGCGTTCTTCAGCGAAGCGGGCACCGTGCCGTTGTGCTCCGGGGTCACCAGGATAAGGGTGTCGGCTTCATTGGCGGCGGCGCGGAGGGCGGCAGCAGCGGCGGGAACCTTGCCCTCGACGTCGATGTCCTCGTTGTAGAACGGGATGTTGCCCAGGCTTTCGTGGATGACCACGTCAACCTGCTCGGGAGCGTTCAGCTGGATGGCTTCGGCCAGCTTCTGGTTGGTGGATTCGGCGCGGAGGCTGCCAACAAGGGTAAGGACGGTGCTCTTCGACATACGGACTCCTGGGGTCGGGCTGCGGATGGGGCCGCTGGCCGGTGGAAGGGTGGAGGCTTGGTGCCTTCATGGACTAAACGGACCGTAGTCCGATTATTATTCCCGGGACTAGGATATGGACTGTGAGCTTTATCCCGCTGCTGCCCGGTTCGCTCTACGGCCCGCCCGCTGAGCGCAGAGACGCTGCGCGGAACCGTGAGCGGCTGTTGGGCGCGGCGCGGGAGCTGATTGCTGAGTGTGGCGCGGATGCCCTGACCATGGACAGGCTGGCCGAGCGGGCCGGCGTAGGCAAGGGCACCGTCTTCCGCCGGTTCGGCAGCCGCGCCGGGCTGATGATGACTCTTTTGAGCGATTCCGAGGCCGCCTTCCAGGCCCGCTTTATGTTCGGCCCGCCGCCCTTGGGGCCGGGCGCTCCGGGGCTGGAGCGGCTGATCGCCTTCGGTACGGAGCGGATCGCGTATGTGATGGAGCATGGGGACCTGGCGAGGGCCGCCGAGTCTTCGGCCCACAGCCGCTATGAGGTCCCGGCAGTCATGCTGTGGCAACGCCATATCGAGCACCTCCTCCGGGAAGAAGGTATGGACGCGGACCCGTTGCTGATGGCCATGTCCCTGACCGCAACGCTGGATCCGGACCGGCTCCTGCACGCCGTCCGCGTCAAGGGCTTGGCGCCCGAGCGGCTGACTGACTCCTGGCGGGAACTTGTCACGCGGGTGGTCCGCGGGCCGTAGAGTACCCCTAAATCCCGCAAATCGTCCAGTCAAATCAATTCCACTGAATTATTCATAACAATCTGATACGGAGCGCACGGATTCCGCTCAGGTGCCCGCATTTCGGACACTACTCTGTGGTAGTTTCCTCTGGAATGTGACCCGCAACATAGTCCACCCGGACTTGTTCTGCGCAGGTCGCGGGAGACCGGCGACACGCTGGTGGAGACCCGCTGGCGGCGAGACCCGTTGCTGGCCGGGAAATCGGAAGGATCTGGAACGTGGATGTAGTGAAGGCAGGAAATCCGTTGCCAGCCCAGGGTGATCCCTTGGAGTGTTCGCCCGTAGTCCTGGTGGCAAAGATCCCGAAGTAGCTGCCACATGATCAGGTACCTCGCCAAGCGCGGCATCACCTACGTTTTTATGATTTTCCTGACCACGTCTGCCGGCTATTTCCTGGCGGTTAGTTCGCTCAAGCCAGCGCTCCTCGAACAGGAGCGGATTCCCCGGCCCACACCCGAGCAGGTCGCCAACTCCATGCGCCTGAAAGGCCTGGACCCGGACCTTAGCCCATGGGAGCGCTACGTTGAGTGGCTCACCGGGATCGTGACCCGCTGGGACTGGGGACGCAGCCCCAACGGCGCCTTCATCAACGCTGAATTCGGGGACCGAGTCTGGATCTCCACCCGGCTCTTCCTTGCATCCATCGTCCTGACCCTCGTCATCGGCGTCGCCCTCGGGGTGTACTCGGCGGCCCGGCAGTACAAGTTCCAGGACCGGGCGATCACCTCCTACAGCTACCTCGCGTACATCGTGCCCGCCCCCATTGCCTACTTCCTGGTCCAGCTCGGTGCCATCAACATCAACGAAACCGTCGGGGAGCGCATCTTCTTCGTGACTGGCATCTCCACGCCTGGCATGCAACCCGGGTGGGCGCAGTTTGTGGATATGGTGGCCCACTATGCAGTTCCAACGATCGCCATCACCCTCGTCGGCTGGGGTTCGTACCAGATCGCGCAGCGCCAGTACTTGCTGGATAACGTCAATGCGGACTTCGTCCGGACGGCGCGTGCCAAGGGGCTGACACGGAACCAGGCCATCACCCGGCACGCCCTCAGGGTTTCCTTCATCCCGGTCGCCCAAAGCATCGCGTTCACCATCCCGGCCATTTTCGCAGGCGGCTTCTTCGCGGAGAAGATCTTCGCCTGGCCCGGAGTGGGCTCCTGGAGCATTGACGCCATCTCGCTGCAGGACGTCAATGCGGCCACAGCCACCCTCGCCTACGGCTCGGTCATCTTCGCCCTGGGCGCCATTCTCGCCGACTTCGCCACCACGCTTGTGGACCCGAGAGTGAGGGTGCAGTAGCCATGACCAACCTCAACGCCATTGATCCGGCAGCGGTCGCGCAGGACGCGCACCTCGAAAGCGCCGATGTGGTGATCGCCAAGTCCACCATCATTTTCCGCCGTTTTATGCGGAACAAGACGGCCGTCGCAGGGCTGGCGATCTTCCTGGGCCTGACCATTTTCTCCTTCGTCGGCGGGTTCTTCACCCCTTGGGACAAGGAGACCATCGACCCCTTCAACATCGGCATGCCGCCTTCCGGTGACCACTTCCTGGGCACGTCCCAGGCGGGCATCGACCTCTACGCCATGACCGTCGAAGGCACCAGGATCTCCATCCTGATCGGCCTGATTGTGGGCCTCGTGTCCGTCCTGGTCGCCGCGGTGTACGGCTGCACCATGGCCTACTTCGGCGGAAAAGTGGACAAGGTGATGCTCTTCGTCCTTGAAGCGCTCATCATGATGCCTGCCCTCCTGGTGGTGGCGGTGGCCACCAGCGGCGGAGGGGACGGCTTGAAGAAGAACCTCCCCAGCTGGCTCCTGCTGATCATCGTGCTCCTGGTGTTCAGCTGGATGGGGACCGCGCGGCTTATCCGCTCGATGTCCATGTCGCTGATGCAGCGGGACTTCGTCAAGGCGGCCCAGTACATGGGCGTCCCGCCGCGGCGCATCGTGTGGCGGCACCTGGTCCCCAACATCGGGTCGCTGCTGGTCCTGGACATCACCCGCGGCGTCACCGGGGCCATCCTGGCCGAAGTGGCCTTCTCCTTCATCGGCATCGGCATCAAGGTGCCGGAAGTGAGCCTCGGCGTGCTGATCGGCGGTGCCACGTCCCAGGTCCAGACCTTTCCTTGGATGTTCTGGGTCCCGCTCACCGTGATGTTCCTGCTCACGGGATCCTTGGCCATGATGAACGATGGCCTTCGCGACGCCTTTGACCCGAGCTCCAGTTCGGTTGGCCGAACCAAGAAGAACAGCGCAGAGAAGAAGAGCAAATGAGCACCTTCGTCGAGCCGGCTGACCCGGCCCCCGCAACGGCCGAGCGGCTCCGCATCGCCGGTCTCCACTCGCCGTCGGACGCCGTGCTGTCCGTCCGGGACCTGAACGTCAGCTTCAACTCCGAAAACGGGGCTGTGCATGCGGTTCGGGGCGTCAACTTCGACCTCATGCCCGGCAAGACACTGGGCATCGTGGGGGAGTCCGGGTCCGGCAAGTCGGTAACGTCGCTGGCCATCATGGGCCTGCTGCCCGCCACTGCCGAGATCTCCGGCTCGGTCAGGCTCAAGGGCAAGGAACTGTTGGGCCTTAGCGACAAAGCCATGTGTGCCTACCGCGGCAATGATCTCGCTATGGTGTTCCAGGACCCGCTGTCATCCCTCACCCCGGTGTACACGGTGGGAACCCAGATCACCGAGGCCCTCACCATCCACAACCCGGGCATGAGCAAAACGGCGAAGGAAACCCGCGCCGTCGAGCTCCTGGCGATGGTGGGCATTCCCAGCCCCAGGAACAGGCTCAGGGCCTTTCCGCACGAGTTCTCCGGCGGCATGCGCCAGCGCGTGATGATCGCCATCGCCATCGCCAACAACCCGCGCGTACTGATCGCGGATGAGCCGACCACGGCCCTGGACGTCACCATCCAGGCCCAGGTGCTTGAGGTGCTGCATACGGCGCAGGAGGAAACGGGTGCCGCCGTCGTGATGATCACGCACGATCTGGGCGTGGTGGCGGGCATCGCCGACGACATCATGGTGATGTACGCCGGTAAGCCGGTGGAAACCGGCAGCGTGGATGACATCTACTACGATCCCCGGATGCCCTACACGATGGGCCTGCTCGGGGCGGTGCCCCGTGTGGACGTCGCGGAGAAATCCTCGCTGGTCCCCATTGACGGTATTCCGCCGAACCTCCTCCACACCCCCACCGGCTGCTCCTTCGCGCCGCGATGCCCGCTGGTGACCGATGCCTGCCTGGACGGGGAGCCCTCCTTGAGCCCGGTTCCGGGCAGCGGCTACCACCAGGCGGCGTGCATCAAATCCGGTTCCCTCGGCGCGGACGTGGATGTCCACGAGATCTTTTCCGCCCCGCCGGTCCCGGTCTCCAGCTTTGACCTCATCCCCCGAGGGGAACGCTCAACCGTGCTGGAACTCAAGGATGTCCGTAAGCACTTTCCGCTGACCAAGGGCGCGCTGCTCAAGCGGCGCATCGGCACCGTGAAGGCCGTGGACGGCCTGAGCTTCGACATCCGCGAAGGCGAATGCTTCTCCATCGTGGGGGAGTCCGGTTCGGGCAAAACCACCACCCTGCTGGAAATCATGGAGTTCCATAAGGACCAGGACGGCGAGGTGATCATCGGCGGCATCAGCAACAAACAAGCCGCCGACGCCAAGACCAAAGGCGCCATGCGCAGGGAGATGCAGATGGTTTTCCAGGATCCCACCGGCGCCCTTGATCCCCGTTTCACCGTCTACGAGGTCCTGGCCGAACCGCTCCAGAACGCCGGACTCAGCAAGCCGGACATCAAAAAACGCATCATGGAACTAATGAAACTGGTGGGCCTGCAGCCGGACCACGTCAACCGGTTCCCCAACCAGTTCTCCGGCGGCCAGCGGCAGCGCGTCGGCATCGCCCGGGCCCTGGCCGTGAACCCCAAGCTGGTGGTCCTGGACGAGCCGGTATCCGCGCTGGACGTCTCGGTCCAGGCCGGCGTGATCAACCTCTTGGACAAGCTCCGTGCCGAGCTGGGTCTCAGCTACCTGATGGTGGCCCACGATCTCTCCGTGGTCCGCCACATTTCCAACCGGGTGGCGGTGATGTACCTGGGCAAGATCGTGGAGATCGGTGAGGTTGACCGGGTTTTCGACAACCCCCGCCACCCGTATACGCGGGCCCTGCTGTCCGCGATCCCTGTCCCGGACCCGCAGTTCGAGCGCACACGGGAGCGGATCATCCTCCAAGGGGACCTCCCGTCCCCATTGGATGCCCCGAAGGGCTGCAACTTCGCCACGCGCTGCCCCGTTTTCGCGGCGCTTCCCGCTGCGAAGCAGGAGCAGTGCCTGACCTTGGAGCCCCCGCTGGAAGCCGTGCAGCCTGCGCCGGCAGTTCAGGTTTTGGAGGCTGGCCCGGTGCCCGCACCGGACCAGCAGTTCGCCTGCTTCTTCCCGGACGGTGAACTGGACGAGCACATGCTGGTAATCCACGAGACGGCGGAACCCCACGCACCCTAGATTTTTCGACCCATCACAAGCATCACTCGCACCTATGAAGGGAAAACCATGAGGAATCTGACCAAGATCGGCGGCGCAGCGGCCATTGCCGCAGCCCTGACGCTGACGGCCTGCGGCGGTGGAGGAACACCCACCGGACCGGAAACCGCTCAGGGGCACGGGGCAGGCAGCGACCTGGCCAAGCTCATCAGCATCAATGAGAAGCCCGCCGCCGATCTTGAGCCCGGCGGCAAGGTCACCCTGCCGCTTGGCGACATCGGGCCGGACTTCAACGGGTTCTCCAACAACGGCAACAGCGCGGACAACTCCGCCTTGCAGATCCCGATGAACCCGGTGGCAATCAACAGCGGCGGAATCGGCGGCTGCTGGAAGCTCGACTTCGTCGGCAAGGCAACACCGAACAAGGACTTCTGCGAGTCCGTGGAGAGCAAGGTGGTGGACGGCAAGCAGACCGTCACCATCAAGGTCAACGAAAAGGCCACGTACAACGACGGCACGCCGATCGACGTCAAGGCCTTCCAGAACACCTGGGACATCCTCAAGAGCCCGGATGCCGGTTACGACATCGTGAGCTCCGGGGCCTACGAGTTCGTTGAGTCGGTTGAGGCCGGCAGCAGCGACAAGGAAGTCATCGTCAAGACCTCCCGGCCTGTCTACCCGCTGGATGCGCTCTTCTTCGGCCTGATCCACCCGGCCGTGAACACGCCCGAGATCTTTAACGAGGGCTTCAACGGCAACCTCCACCCCGAGTGGATGGCCGGCCCCTTCAAGCTGGACCAGTACGACACCGCAGCCAAGACCGTGACGCTGGTTCCCAACGACAAGTGGTGGGGCACCAAGCCGGTTCTGGAGAGCGTCACCTTCCGCCAGCTTGAATTGAGCGCGCAGGTCGCCGCCTTCAAAAACGGCGAGATCGATGGCGTGGAAGCAAACACCATCGCGCTGTACAAGCAGCTTGAGGGCACCAAGGACTCCGAGGTCCGCCGTGGCCAGCGCCTCTTCGCCGGTGGTATGAACATTAACGCCCAGAAGATCACCGACGTCGCCGTCCGCGAGGCCATCTTCGCCGCAGTTGACCGCGAAGCCCTCCGCAAGGTCCGTTTCAATGGCCTGAACTGGGAAGAGCCCAGCTCCGGCTCCATGATGGTCCTGCCGTTCTCGGATTACTACCAGGACAACTACCCGGTGAAGGAAACCGGTGCGGACGTTGCCAAGAAGGTCCTGACCGACGCCGGCTACGCGCCCAACGCCGCCGGAATCATGGAGAAGGACGGCAAGCCCGCCGCCTTCAAGATCAGCAACTTCGGTGACGACCCCACCACCCTTGCCTTCACCCAGACCCTGCAGAAGCAGCTCCAGGCCGGCGGCATGGATGTTGGCATTGACCAGCGCGCCTCGGCCGACTTCGGCAAGGTTATCGGCGGCCGCGACTTCGACATGAGCGTCTCCGGCTACACCGTCGGCCCGGATGCCACCGACGCCGTCAAGCAGTACTACGACTCCAAGGTCAACGAAAACGGCCTGGGCGATGCCGAGCTGGACAAGAAGATCGCCGATCTCGCCTCCATCGAGGACAACGCTGAGCGGAACAAGGCAGCCATGGAGGTTGAAAAGGAACACATGGCGAAGTACTTCTCCATGGGTGTTGTGATGAACGGCCCGGAGATCTCCTTCGTCCGCACCGGCCTGGCCAACTACGGCCCGGCCCTCTTCCAGAGCCTCTCCCAGGTTCCGGACTGGTCCACCCTGGGCTGGATCAAGAAGTAGTCCTTCCCGTCTTGACGGCACCATCTGAATCGGCTTCACCTGAATAAATGCGAAGGCCGGCACAACCCGCACACCGGGAAGTGCCGGCCTTCGTCGTCGGGCCCGGTTTCCAGCAGGATGTGAGAGCGCGTGCGGGTACCGTTTTCCCTATGACCTGGACTGAACCCGAACACCGCATCCGGACCGCCGTCGTCGGCTACGGCCTGTCCGGCAGCGTTTTCCACGCGCCGCTGATCGCGGCGGACCACCGCTACTCGCTGGATGTCATCGCAACGTCCGACGCCGGCCGGCAGGCTGCTGCGACGCAGCGGTACCCGGGCACCAAAACAGTGCCCGACGGCGATGCTGTCCTTGCGCTCGCCGGTGACCTTGATCTTGCGGTGCTGGGGACCCCGCCGGCCACTCACTTTCCGCTGGCGAAGGCCGCCCTGGAGGCTGGCCTTGACGTCGTCGTGGATAAGCCGTTCGCCGTCAGCAGTGCCGAGGGGCGGGAGCTGATCGCACTGGCGGAACGGCTGGGCCGCGTGCTCACCGTATTCCACAACCGGCGCTGGGACGGCGATTTCCTGACCGTCCGGAAGCTCCTGGCCGGGGAGGCCTTGCGTGCCGTGACCCGCTTTGAGTCAAGCTTCGAGCGCTGGTCGCCGGGTATTTCCAAGGCCTGGAAAGCCAGCGCCACGGCGGCTGACGGCGGCGGTGCGCTCTTCGACCTCGGCACGCACCTCATCGATCAGGCCCTGCAGCTGTTCGGGCCAGCCACGGTGGCCCACGCGGAACTGCAGGCGCGGCGTCCGCACGAGAAGGTGGACGATGACGTTTTCCTGGTGCTCAACCACGAGTCCGGGGTGACCAGCCACCTAAGCATGAACATGCTCTGCGCCCAGCAAGGTCCGCGCTTCCGCATTCTCGGATCCACTGGCGCGTTCACCAAGCACGGGATCGACCCGCAGGAGCCATACATTGTTGCAGGCGGCAGCCCACTGGACGCGGAATACGGAGTTGAGGCGCCGGAATGGGCAGGATCCCTGGGCCGCGACGGCCACCTCGACGCAGTGCCCACCGAACGCGGAGCCTACCCCGAGTTCTACCGACTGCTGGCAGCCAAGATCCTCGACGGCGGCGCCGCCTCAGGGCTGCCGCTCCCGGTAGACCCGGCAGACGCCGTCGAGGTCCTCAAAGTAATAGAAAAGGCAAGGAACCTGGCCGCTGCAACGGATTAACCACAAACGCTGGACGACAGACATCCGGCAGCGTGCGTCAGAGCGATGGAGGAGCAGCACGCAGAGGATGTGTGTCGTCCAGCGCAGCGGGACGAACTAAGGCCTATGCGGAGACCAGTTGGTGCCAGTCCGCCACGAGGGGCAGGTTGTGCGCCTCGGAGACCGAGCGGTGCGCAACCTTGCCACCGGCGATGTTGAGGCCGGCGGCGAGGGACGGGTCGCGGTCGAATGCGGCCTTGACGCCCAGGTTGGCCAGCGCGACGGCGTAGCGGAGGGTGACGTTGGTCAGCGCGTAGGTGGAGGTGTTCGGGACGGCGCCCGGCATGTTGGCAACGCAGTAGAAGATCGTGTTGTGGACCTTGTACGTCGGTTCCTGGTGCGTGGTGGGGTGCGTGTCCTCGAAGCAGCCGCCCTGGTCCACCGCGATGTCCACGAGCACGGAGCCGGGCTTCATCCGGGAGACGAGCTCGTTGGTGACCAGCTTGGGTGCCTTGGCGCCCGGGATCAGCACGGACCCGATGACGAGGTCGGCGTCGACGACGGACTTCTCGATTTCGTAGGAGTTGGAGGCAACCGTCTTGAGCCGGCCCTGGTACTGGGCATCCAGTTCGCGCAGGCGGTTGATGTTGATGTCCAGGATGGTGACGTCGGCGCCAAGGCCCAGCGCCATCGCGGCGGCGTTGGTGCCCGCGACGCCGGCGCCGAGGACAACCACCTTCGCCGGGCGGACGCCCGGGACGCCGCCTAGGAGAACGCCCTTGCCTCCGGCGGGTGCCATCAGGGAGGTGGCGCCGACCTGCACGGAGAGCCGGCCGGCGACCTCGGACATCGGGGCCAGCAGCGGCAGGGTGCGGCCTTCCTGCACGGTCTCGTAGGCGATGGCGGTGACGCCGGAGTTGATGAGTTCCTGGGTGAGTTCCGGTTCGGCGGCGAGGTGGAGGTAGGTGAAGAGGATCAGGCCCTTGTGGAAGCGGTGGTACTCGGCCGTGATGGGTTCCTTGACCTTCATGACCATGTCGGCCCGGGCCCAGACGTCATCGGCCTCGGCGACGATTTCGGCGCCGGCGATCGCGTATTCCTCGTCCGTGATCCCTGAGCCCAGGCCTGCGCCGCGTTCTACCAGGACTGCGTGGCCGTGGGTGCGGAACTCGTGAACGCCGGCGGCGGTGATGGCAACACGGAATTCATTGTTCTTGATCTCTTTGGGGACACCGATGATCATCTTGGGCTCCATATTCTCAGGCCGGGTAGGCCGGAAATTGCGGGGATGTTGTGATTCCAGAATAAATCCGGTTGTGACCCAGCTGACAGGATAGCGGTGTCCGGGCCATGCAAATTCGGCGTCATTCCGGGCATTTTCGACTTCATGGATCGACAAATGTTCAGCGTGAGAGCGTCAGGTGTCGCCTGCTGTTCGTTCGCCCGGATGCCTGCCGGAGCAGTAGTGTTACCCCATGCAGCAGGACGTGGAACAACTGGTGGAGCAGGTCGCGCAGAAGCTTGGGCGGGGACTGTCGCTGGAGGACCTGGACGGCCTGCTGCTCGCTTACAGCTCCAACCAGTCCCATGCGGACCGGGTCCGGGTGAACTTCCTGTTGAGCAAGCGGGTCCCGGCCGATGTCAGCGCCTGGCAGCTTTCCCACGGCATCGCCACGGCGGTCCGCCCGGTAGCGATTCCCGCCAACCAGGAGCTGGGGATGCTCGGCCGGGTGTGTGTTCCCTTGATGGTGCGCGGTTTCCGCGTCGGCTACCTCTGGGTGCAGCAGGACTCGGCAGAGGAAAACCCGACGGCGATCCTCTCCCAGTTGCCGGACGTGGCCCCGGAGATCGAGCTGCTTTCCGGCCTGCTGCTGGACTCCAACACCGCCGAGTCCGAGTTCAGGAGGGGCCGCGAACGCGAGTTCCTGGCCGCCTGTTCCGGCGAGGCCAACGCGGTGGCCGCCGTCGCAGGCTGGAAGGAAATCCAAGGCAAGGGCCCGTGGCAGATGGTCACAGTGCTCGACGCCGATGGCTGGGCCGGCGGCCCGGACCCTATCGCCTCCACGCTGATCCACCGGTCAGCCGCCCTTCAGGCCACGGTGGGAGTGGATGTGGCGCTGTTCAGTGCAGGCACGGAAACCCACTCGGTGGTGCTGTTCCGTGAGTCAGTGGGCCGGGCCAACCATGCCCAGGTACTGGTCCACTACCAGCTGGAGCTGGCCAAACGTTCGGGCCGGCCGGTGCACAGGATCATCCTGGGCATCAGTGAGGGTTTTACGAAGCCACGCGAGCTTGCCGAGGCATACAGGCAGTCCAAGCAGGCGGCTCAGGCGGCGGCGGTGGACCCACAGCTGGGAGAACTGGTGGACTGCCGTGCTACCGGGGTCTACCAGCTGCTGGCATCGGCGGGCGGGGGAGCCGGCGCCTGGGCTGACTCCGGGTCCGTATATGTGCGGATGCTGGAGGACCACGACCGCAACGATGAGCTGCTCCCCGTACTTGAGCTCATCTATGACAACGACGGCTCAGTCCAGGACGTGGCCACCAAACTCCACCTGCACCGCAGCAGCATCTACAACCGGCTGGGCCGCATCCGACAGCTCCTGGGCGTGGATCCGCTCAAGGGGATGCCCCGGCTGGAACTCCATGCGGCGCTGAAAATGCGGCGCTGGGCGGGGCGCCCGCGGATCTAGCGTCGGGACCCACGCATCCCGGAGCCAGCCCACCCGGAGCTAGGCCGGCGCTGGCTTCTCTTGCTGATCAAGCTTCTTCTGCCGGTCCAGCCAGGCCATGATGGCCGCCAGCCTGATCCGGCGGTGCGTGCCGCGGTATTCCACGGGGATCTCGCCGCGATCGGTCATGTTGCGCAGGTAGGTGTGGGAAATCCCGGCCAGTTCGGCGGCCTGGGAGGTGGTGAGCATTTCCACCACGCTGCTGACCGTCACCGCTTCGCCGCGGCTGAACCGGCTGAGGAGGTCCACGACGGCGTCCCTCGCCTGGGGCGTCAGCCGGTGGACGGTGCCGTCCACAAAAACCGTAATGTCATTGCCGCCCGCCAGGGCCCGTTGAAGTTTCCCTGCATCTTCGGGTGGAAGCGCAGCCGTCATTCTCGGAGCTATCAATGCCATGGGCACAGCCTAACCCGGTACGTGCAGGAGACGGCGGTATGCTCGCGGGGTGAAGCTCAGTGATGGCGAGGACATTGAATCCGGCGGGCTGGCGGGCCGGCTGTACCGCTCCGTGGCGCCAGGAGGCGAGGTTCAGCGGCAGACGTATGTCCTGCTGCACGGGATCGGCGTCTCCCACCGCTACTTTGCGCGGCTGCACCGGGAGCTGGCCCTGGCAGCAGACGTCTACTCCTTTGACCTCCCAGGTTTTGGTGACGCGCCCAGGCCCCGGCGCCAGGTACCGGTGGGTGAATACGCGGCCTTTGTGCGGGCGGCGCTCGCCGAAGCCGGCGTGACGTCCTGCGTGGTGATCGGGCATTCCATGGGAACCCAGCATGCCGTTGAAGTCGCCCTGCAGGAGCCGGAACTCGTGGCCGGCGTGGTGCTGATGGGCCCGGTGGTGGACCCCCGCCGGAAGTCGGTGGCGCGGCAGGCGCTGGCATTGACCCGCGACGCCATGTTCAGCGAGAGCCCGTCCGCGAATGCCATTGTCTTCTCGGACTATTTCCGGGCCGGCCCACGCTGGTACCTCACCGAGCTGCCCGTGATGATGCAGTATCCCCTTGAGGCCAGGGTCCGGGGAGTCAGCCAGCCGCTGCTTGTGCTGCGCGGCAGCCAAGACCGGGTGGCCGGCCGCGCCTGGTGCCAGCGGCTGGCTGCCCAGGCTCCGCAGGGCAGCTTGGCCGAGATCCCCGGACGCGGCCACGTTTTCCAGCACACCGCCCCGGGACCGGCGGCCGCTGCGATCACCGACTGGCCCCGGCCCGTGGACGGCTTCGGCGTCACCGCCTGAGCGCCACCACGTGAGGTGCGCTCCCGGCGTCGTGCCCTATTCGGCGTCGAGGTCCGTTTCCAGGAGCTTGACCAGCGAGTCCAGTGCCGCGTCGGCGCTGTCACCTTCGGCGCGGAGCACCACAACATCGCCCTTGGCAGCGCCCAGGGTCATCAGCGACAGGATGCTGGCTGCATCCAGTGCGTCGTCCTCCGGATCGCCCTGCATGGCAATGGTGACATCCACTCCCACATCTCCGGCGGCTTCCGCAAATAGCGCAGCAGGGCGCGCGTGCAGGCCGGAGCGGCTGGCGATGGTGGCGATGCGTTCGGGCATGGTTCCTCCTGGTGAGATTGCTTCGTGGCGGTTGGTTAAGGGCGGGTGCTCAGAGGCCTAGTTCTTCGAGTACGGGCAGTTTTTCCCGTACCCAGGCCCGGGCTTCGGTGGCGCTGGGCGCGGACAGGGCCAGCTTGGCCAGCTGCTGCGCCTCGGCCAGCGTGACGGTCTTCAGCACCGCGGCCACGGCGGCCAGGGACCGCGCCGTCATGGACAGTGTGTTGACGCCCAGCCCGGTCAGGACGACGGCGAGGGCCGGGTCAGCGGCGGCCTCACCGCAGACGCCCACGGGTTTGTTGTGGCCTTCGGCGCGGGAGCCTTCCACTGTCAATCCCACCAGGCGCAGCACGGCAGGCTGCCACGGGGTGTTGAGGTTGGCCAGGGGGCCCAGCTGGCGGTCGGCCGCCATGGCGTACTGGGTGAGGTCGTTGGTGCCCAGGCTCGCGAAGCCCACCTCGCGCAGGATGGACTCGGCCGTCAGCGCCGCGGACGGCACCTCAACCATCACGCCCGGATTGGTGATCCCGGCAGCGGTGCACATTGAGGCAAAATGGGCTGCTTCCTCCGCGGTGGAAATCATCGGTGCCATGACCCAGACGTCCGCCTCCGAGTCCCTCTCGGCGAGGGCGATCGCCTGCAGCTGGCGCTCCAGAACGCCCGGGGTGGTGAAGTCGGTGCGGTAGCCGCGGACGCCGAGGGCCGGGTTGGGCTCGGTGGCGTCGGTCAGGAACGGCAGCGGTTTGTCGGCACCAGCATCGAGCGTGCGCAGGACCACTTTCTTGCCGGGGAAGGCGTCAAACACGCTCTTGTACGCGGCTGCCTGCTCTTCCACGGAGGGCTCGGTGTCGCGTTCCAGGAAGCAGAATTCCGTGCGGAACAGCCCCACGCCCTCCGCGTTGAGGCCGGCAGCGGCCACGGCATCCTTGCCGCCGCCCACGTTGGCGAGGAGCGGCACCAGGTGCCCATCCGCCGTCGTGCCGTTGCCGTCAAACACGGCCAGCAAGGACGCGTTGGTGGCCCATGCTTCGGCGGCAGCGCGCTGCGCGTCATCCGGATCCACCGAGATGGAGCCGGCGGCGCCGTCGACGAACACCTCGGTGCCGTCGGCCAGTTCGTCCACGCCTGCGGCGGCGACGACGGCGGGCAGGCCGAGGGAGCGGGCAATGATGGCAGTGTGGGACTGCGGTCCGCCGCCGGCTGTGACCAGGGCGAGCACCTTTTCGGGGTCCAGGGTGGCCGTGTCCGCCGGTGCCAGGTCTTCGGCCACGAGGATGAACGGAGCGCTGGAGGTAGGGATGCCCGGGGCGGGCACGCCCCGGAGTTCGGCCACGATGCGGGCACGGACATCAAGGACGTCCGTGGCGCGTTCGGCCATGTAGCCACCCAGGTTGTGCAGCATTTCGGAGACCGAGGCGCCGGCTTCCCAGATGGCGCGCTGCGCCGAGGTGCCGCGGGCGATCAGCTTGGCGGCGTTCTTCAGGAGCATGGTGTCCTTGGCCATCAGCGCCGTGGCCTCCAGTACCGCCTTGCCGTCTCCGCTGGCGGTTTCCGCGCGGGCTTTGAGCTCGTCATGGACGGCGGCCGCTGCCGCCTTGAGCCCCACGATGGCTTCCTCAGCGGACGTATCGCCGGCCAGCTGCTCGCCTGCGGGGGGTTCGCTGATCGGTTTGGGCATCTGCCGGACGGTTCCGATGACGCGGCCGGGGCTGACGCCAACTCCTGGGAAGGTCTGCACTGAAGGTCCTCATTCTCTGCCGGTAGCCAGGCCCGCCTAGGTTATCCCGGCGCCATGCCGGGGCCGCCGCGACCACTATGTGCGAGGGCGGAAACGTGCCTGAAAAAAGTGTATGTGATTCAGTTCATATAGCAATGCTATAGGTGATAGGGTAGCGGCTATGAGTTTGGATGGCCAGCTTCCCCCCAAAATGCGTCTGTTGCGTGCAGCGGCCGAGTTGCTGGCAAAGTCCGCGGGAGCATCCGTCTCCACCCGCCAGATCACGCAGCTGGCAGGGGTTACGGCGCCCACGCTGTACCACCACTTCGGTGACAAGGAAGGTCTTTTCGACGCCGTCGTCGCCGCAGGTTTTGAAGAGTATGTTTCGGGCGAGAGGGACTTCGCCCCGTCCGGAAATCCGCTGGAAGACATCCGGCGGATGTGGGATAACCACGTCCAGTTCGGGCTCAAGCAGCCGGAACTGTACTTGGTGATGTTCGGCAATATCCGCCCGGAAAGCCGCCCCGCCATCGTTGCCGATGCCGAGGCGCTGATGGAGGAGATGCTGAACAAGGCAGCGGCAGCGGGCCAGCTCAACGTCCAGCCGCGCGAAGCAGCCAGATCCATCCTGGCCGCCAACGTGGGTGTGACCCTGATGCTGATTGCGGAACCCGCCGCCGAACGGAACCTTGAACTGTCCATCATGACCCGGGATGCCATGATCTTTGCGGTGTCCGGCGACCAGGCAGCCGGTGCCGGCCCGGATGACTCCGGGAGGTCCTCGGTGGTGGTGGCAGCGATCGCCCTGAATGCCGCACTTCAGGCATCGCACTCAGATCAGCTCTCCAGCTCGGAACTCAAACTCTTCCTCGAATGGCTTCACCGGATCTCGAGCAGCTCCAACAGCTAGTCAGCGACTGAAGCCAGCGCCAGCTAACTGAATCACTGCACCACGTTTGTGAACGGCAGTACCGTCGTCGAAAATATCGGACCATCCTGCGGAGCAGCAGGAATCACGGTTAGGAAATCACATGGCAACAGAGACAGCTCATCCCCAGGGAACCCCGGAGGAAACGTCCGACGCCGGCGCTAGAGGCGCTGCTGAAACCGCCGCCGTCGGGCCTTCTGACATCCTGGTGGCTGACAGCGTTGTCCTGAACGGCACCGCCACAAGCCGGGACGCCGCGATCGACGAAGCTGGACGGCTGCTGCTTGATCGCGGCGCTGTGGACGAGGGCTACATCGCGGCCATGCACGCGCGCGAGGAGTCCGTCTCCACTTACATGGGCAGCTTCCTTGCCATCCCGCACGGGATCAACGCCGCCAAGGTCCACATCAAGAGGTCCGCGGTTTCCGTGATCCGCTACCCGGACGGGATCGACTGGAACGGCAGGCAGGTCAAGTTCGTGGTGGGCGTCGCCGGTATCAACAACGAGCACCTCCACATACTGTCCTCCATCGCCAAGGTCTTCACCAGCGAGGCCCAGGTGGGGCAGCTGGAAGCGGCGACGTCCGTGGACGAAGTGCTGGAGCTGTTCGGAAAGGTGAACGCACAGTGAAGGCGGTACATTTCGGAGCAGGCAACATCGGCCGCGGGTTCGTGGGGCTGCTGCTGCACCAGGCCGGATATGAGGTGGTTTTCGCCGACGTCGCGGAGGCAGTCATCGCCCAGCTGTCGGCCGCGGACAGCTACGCCGTCCACGAGGTGGGGGAGAACCCCACCGTCCGGACGGTGGACAACTTCCGGGCGCTGAATTCCGGCACCCATGAAGCGGAGCTGGTCAGGGAAATCGCGGCGGCGGACATCGTCACCACCGCGGTGGGTCCCCACATCCTGAAGTTCATAGCCCCCGCCATCACCAAGGGCATCGCCGCGCGGGACGCCCGCCTGGCGCCGCTGCAGGTCATGGCCTGCGAGGACGCCATCAACGCCACGGACATCCTGCGCGCGGAAGTTGCCGCGCTCTGGGATGACGCAGCGGGTTCCCTGGGCTCCCTGGCCGCGTTTGGCAACACCGCCGTGGACCGCATCGTGCTCAACAAGGAGCCCGGGCAGGGGCTGGACGTGACGGTGGAGACGTTCTACGAGTGGGTCATCGACCGGACACCCTTCGCCGGGGGCGCGCCGGTGATTCCGGGGGCAACCTTCGTGGACGAGCTCTCGCCATACATCGAACGGAAGCTCTACACCGTCAACACGGGGCACGCCTCCGCCGCGTACCTCGGCTATGAGGCGGGCCTGGAGAAGATCTCCGACGCCATGGCCGATCAGGACGTTGCCGAGGACGTGCGGGCCGTCCTGGAGGAGACCAAGCAGCTCCTGGTGGCCAAGCACGGCTTCAACAACGACCAGCAGGAAGCCTACGTCCAGAAGATCCTGGTCCGGTTCTCCAACCCGCACCTGCCGGACACCGTAAACCGGGTGGGCCGCGCCCCGATGCGCAAGCTCAGCCGGCACGAACGGTTCATCGGCCCCGCCGCTGAACTGGCCGAACGCGGGATCGTGCCCGAGGCGCTCCTGGGTGCCATCGCCGCGGCCCTGCGCTTCACCGACCCCGCCGACGCCGAGGCCACCGAGCTCGCGCAGATTCTGGCATCTTCATCGCCCGCCGACGCCACGGCCAGGATCACCGGGCTGGCCCCGGAGCACCCGCTGTTCGCGGCCGTGTCCACGCTGGTGGAAGAACGCCAGGCAGAAGGGGCGAAGGCACCCGCCTGACGCTCTCTCACTTCCTGCGGGCTTTCCTGAACGCTCCCGCAATCACGACGCCGGCACTCACCTGGGTGCCGGCGTTGTGCGTTGTGATCTCCTGCACTGGGGCGGGGGTATCGGCGTCGAACGGTGGGTGCCGGGAGCCGCTGTGGAATGCTGGGGAGATGACCACGAACCCCGCCGCCTTGACCCCCTTGCTGACTGCCGACGTCGACGGCGGGACCTTCCGACTCAGGCACGCCGTGTCCGCGGACCTGCCCGCCATCGTGGCACTGCTGGCCGACGATTCCCTGGGCGCCACCCGCGAACTGGGCCTCGACATGGCGCCCTACGGGCGGGCTTTCGAAGCGATCGACGCCGACCCGTCCCATTTACTCGTAGTGGGGGAGTACGTGCCGGTTGGGGCAGCTGACGGCCCCGTGGTGGCCACCTTCCAGCTGAGCTTCCTGCCCGGCATCTCGCGGCAGGGGTCCTGGCGCTCGCAGATTGAGGCGGTCCGCGTGGCGGACAGTCATCGTGGCCAGGGCATGGGAAACCTGATGGTGGGGTGGGCCATCGACGAATCCAGGCGCCGCGGCTGCACGCTGATGCAGCTGACGACGCACAAGACGCGGACGGCCGCCCACCGGTTCTACGAGCGGCTTGGCTTTGACGCCAGCCATGAGGGCATGAAGCTCACGCTCTGACCCGGGCGTTATGCCTTCTTGGAACCCTTGGGCACAAACAGCGTCTCGGCCTGTTCCAGAGACATGCCGTTGGTGTCACGTGAAGCACGCTTTTGGGCCAGCCGGCACGGGAAAAGCCCGGGGTTTCCGCGGAATGACAACGGCAGGCAGCCCAAAAGACTGCCTGCCGTGACAGGTTGCCGCGCGAATGCATGGGTCCGGCGAACCCAGAAGCGCTAGTGGGCCGCCACCGGCGCAACGCCGGCCTCCTGCGGAGCGACTTTCGGGTCCGTCAGCTTCTTGTTCGGCAGTGCGAAGCTGATCAGGAACGCGATCCCGGTGAGGACAGCCGCCGTGATCATCACGGTGTCGATCGCGTACGCGAAGCCCTCCGTAATGGGCCGGGTGAGCACGCTGTTGGCGGAGTGGAGCCAGCTGGTGTCATTGAGCGATTCATTCGATGCCCCGTTCTGGAAGAACTCGTAGAGCTTGGCGTTTGCGGGGTCCGCCGCCACGGCCGGGTCGCGCAGCACGGCCTGGTAGTCGGCACTGGACATGGCTGACTTCATGGTGTCGGCGATCCGGCTTGCGGCCAGGCTGAACAGCATGGAGATGAAGACTGCCGTGCCCACTGCGCCGCCCATGGAGCGGAAGAACGCGGCGGACGACGTGCCCACGCCCATGTCCTTTGGGGGCACGGAGACCTGCATGGCCAGGGTGAGCGGCTGCATGCAGAAACCCAGTCCCATGCCGAAGAATACGGCGATCACGCCGGGAACCCAGAGGCCCGTATCCACGCCCAGGGACAGGCCCATCGTCACGGCGGCGGCGGTGAGGATGCCCGTACCCACGATGGGGAAGATCCTGTACGTGCCCGACGCCGAAATGGTGCGGCCCGCGGTGATGGAACCGGTCAGGATGCCCACCGTGAAGGTGATCATCATCAGGCCGGCTTCGGTAGGTGTGAGCCCCTTGACCAGCTGCAGGTACATGGGCAGCATGGCGATGGCGCCGAACATGCCGATGCCGATGATGAAGTTCAGCAGCGAGGACAGGCCAAAAGTAGCGTTCCTGAAGAGCCGGAGCGGGATCAGGGCGTAGTCCCCGGCGCGCTTTTCAGCTAGCAGGAACCAGATGATGCCCACCGCGCCCAGGCCGTAGCAAAGGAAGGAGTTCAGCGACATAAAGCCCCAGCTGCGGCCCTGTTCCGCCACCAGCAGCAGCGGGACAATGGCGAGCGTGATGGCGGCCGCGCCGAAGTAGTCGATCTTCTGCTTCACGTGCTTGGCCGGCAAGTGCAGGAACATGAACACCACGGCCAAGGCAGCAAGGCCGATCGGCAGGTTGATGAAGAACACCCAGCGCCAGCCGTCAAAGCCAAGGATGTTGGCCGAACCTGCGAACGCGCCGCCCACTACCGGGCCGAGCACGGAAGAGATGCCGAACACCGACATAAAGTAGCCCTGGTACTTGGCCCGGTCCTTGAGGGACGCGATGTCGCCGATGATGGTCAGCGCGAGGGCCAGCAGCCCGCCGGCGCCCAGGCCCTGGACGCCGCGGGCGATGGCCAGTTCCGTCATGGAGTGCACTGAGCCGGCGTATAGCGAGCCGACCAGGAAGATGACGATGGCGGTCAGGTACAGCGGGCGGCGGCCGAAAATGTCGCTCAGCTTGCCGTACAACGGCGTGCTGACGGTGGACGTGATGAGGTATGCGGTGGTGGCCCACGCCTGGAGGGACAGCCCGTCGAGGTCGTTGGCGATGGTGTAGATGGAGGTGGACACGATGGTCTGGTCCAGGGATGCCAGGAACATGCCCAGCATGAGGCCCACCATCACGGTGACGATCTGACGCTGTGTCAGGGTTTCGCCGGCGGCGCGCCCAGCGGTTGTTTTGGACATGGCTTCTCCAAGGAAGAATAAGGGATCACGTTCGATAGTTGCTTTCAGTAACTATGTTAGTTGGCGTTTCATTCCCGCTGCCAGATATTTCTTCCGGAGCCGCAGCCCCGGCCAGTCCCGCCGTAGCTGGAGGACCCCGATCAGCGCTCCACGAGGATGCCGTCCGGATCGCACCAGACGGTGACGCCGGGACGGAAGGTCACGCCGTCGAGCACTACATCTACATCAACCTCACCGGCGCCGGTTTTGGCGCTCTTGCGCGGGTTGCTGCCCAGCGCCTTGACGCCAAGATCCAGTTGGGCGATCGCCTCGCGGTCGCGGATGGCGCCGTTAATTACGACGCCGGCCCAGCCATTCGCCACGGCGCTCTCCGCGATCATGTCCCCCATCAGGGCGGTGCCCAGCGAGCCGCTGCCGTCCACCACCAGCACGGCGCCGTTGCCGGGGGTGGCCAGTGTGGACTTGACCAGGGCGTTGTCCTGGAAGCAGCGGATGGTCCGCACCGGGCCGTTGAAGTGTGAACGGCCGCCGAGGGACTGGAACTGGAGGGATACGGACGCCAGTTCCTCGCCGTGCTCGTCGTACAGATCGGCGGTGTTGACGGGGCTGTTGGTGTTGCCGGCAGCAGATGCGGTCATTGGATCTCCAGGTGTTCAGTGTCGTCGTGGGCTGCGCGGCCGCGGCCGCGCTCCGTAAGGCAAGCGGGGCGATGCAGCCCACGATAGTCTGATTTTCAGAATCACCAACCGTTCCAGGGGGAACCAGCCATGAGCCTTTCCGACACACCCGCAGCACCGGATCCCAGCGCTGTACCGGATCCCGGCGCCGGGTCGGATCCCCGAGCAGGAGCGGAAAGCTCGACGGCGGCGCTCGCCGAACCCACGCGGAAGGTCACCGCGCGCTGGGTGACCGGGTTGGTGCTGGTCAACGTCGGCATCAACGCCGCCTTCTTCGGCCCCATCAATGTGTTCATCGGCCAGCAGGCCATCAGCATTGACGCCGTCAACAAGGAGGCCATCCTCTCCCTGGTGACGGGCTGCGGCGCCGCCGTTTCGCTGGTGGCCAACCCGCTCTTTGGGGCCCTGTCCGACCGGACGGTCTCCGGGTTCGGCCGCCGTGCCCCGTGGGTCCTGGCCGGCGCCGTCCTGGCCACGGCTGCCTTGCTGGCGATGTCCGGAGCCACCGCCGTGGCCCTCATGGTCCTCTTCTGGTGCCTGGTCCAGCTCGGCGCCAACGCAGCCTACGCCGCCATCACCGCTGCCGTCCCGGACCGTGTGCCGGTCCTGCAGCGCGGCGGGGTAGGCGGGCTGGCAGCCATGGGCCAGACCCTGGGAATCCTGCTCGGCGCAGTTTTTGGCGCGGTGGTCTCCGGAAACTTTATGGTGGGGTACACCATGTGTGCGGCCGCCCTGCTGCTCTCCGTGCTGCCGTATCTCTTCCACCGGAACGATCCGCCGCTCCCGCGGGAGGCCCGGCCGCCGTTCGCCTGGGCCGGATTCCTGCGCGGTTTCTGGGTCAGCCCTGCCCGCCACCCGGACTTCGCCTGGGCCTGGCTCACCCGCTTCCTGGTCAACGTGGGCAACCAGCTCACCATCGTCTACCTGCTCTTTTTCCTCCGGGACGTCATCAAGCATGAGGACCCGGCCCTGGGCGTCCTGATGCTCACGGGAATCTACGCTGTGATGGTCATGATCACCGCAGTGCTGGCCGGACCATGGAGTGACCGGGTGGGTAAACGCAAGCCGTTTGTGATCGGCTCGTCCGCCACGATCGCCACGGCGGGACTGATCATGGCCTTTTTCCCGGTGTGGCCGGGAGCCCTGGTGGGGGCCGCCGTGCTGGGCATCGGCTTCGGCGCCTACCTTGCAGTGGACTTCGCGTTGCTGACCCAGGTGCTCCCGCAGGCCGCTGACCGGGGGAAAGACATGGGGGTCATCAATGTGGCCAACTCCCTGCCGCAGGTGTTCGCCCCGTTGATCGCCTTCCTCTCCCTGCAGTTCCTCGGCGGGTACGTCACGTTGTTCACCACGGCCGCCGTCATCGGCCTGCTGGGAGCCGTGTTCGTGGTCAAAATCAAGGGGGTCGACTGACTCCGGCTTTTGCCTGTGCCGTATAGTTGAGGCGGACTGCAGGCCCACGGGATGAGGACTCTCCCTGCCGCCGCACCATAAGAACACAACCCCGGAATCCTGATGCCCGAGACACTTTCAGCCCATCCGTCCATGGCCGCCCGGCCCTCCACCCCGCGCCAGCGGCTGCGCTACACGCGCGTCCTTGAATCTGCCGCAGGGTTTGCCCGCAAGGGGCTGGAGTCAGTGGACCTCGCGGAAATTTCGGAAAAGTCCGGAGTGCCGCTGGGCACCATCTACCGCTATTTCCCCACCGCCAACCACCTGATGCTGTCCCTCTACCGCCAGCAGCTGGACGAGCTTCAGGGCCGGGCCCGCACGTCAGCGGCCAGCTTCGGCGGCCGGGCCCTCACCGGTGTGGTCATGGAGATCTTCCATATGCGGGTGATGCAGCCGGCAGTCGAGCAGTGCCTGAGCCGCTGCGTCTACCTCAAGGACAAGGACACCACCGCACTCCTGCATGAAATCGATGCCCTCAGCGAGACGGCGGTGGCCACCGCCTCCGACGACGCCGTAGCAGCCCGGGTGCTCCTGCTGACCGTCACTGGTCTGGTCCAGTCGGTCCGCAACCGCCGGCTCTCGCTTTTTGAGGCCGAAGAGGACCTCAAAAAGGCCTGCACCTTGCTTGCTCCGGTGGCTGCCCGGGGCCCGGGCTTGCCCATCGATCGGCGTAACTGGTCTAGACCAGGTGGGCAATAAATACGTCTTTATGCGGTGACGTGGGTCACAAAAGCGCCTGATTAAACGATTTGGCACGCGTCGGGACCCTCGAATGCACTTTCTGGGCGTGAGCGCTGTTTATTATTGCAGGACCGGAGTGGCTGGCAACCCGCATCTGCAAGGGCTTCACACCGGGCCCGCCACCTCTGGGCCCAAGAAGCAAACGAATTCCACCTTGAGCCTCCCTGTGCTTGAGCCTTTCTGCGCCGTGCGCCCACGGCTAGCCCCAGGAGACAACGACGTGTCCATAGACGTAATCGCACCTACCGACAATTCAGCAGCCACTGCGCTGACCGAGGCCGAGATCTTCGATGCCCACCAGGGCGGGAAGCTCTCGGTCACCAGCACGGTCCCGCTGTCCAACAAGCGCGACCTGTCCATCGCCTACACCCCCGGTGTGGCCGAGGTCAGCCGCGCCATCCACAACAACCCGGAGCTCGCCAAGACCCTCACGTGGGCGCAGCGCCTGGTGGTTGTGGTCAGCGACGGCACCGCGGTGCTGGGCCTGGGCAACATCGGCGCCGCCGCCTCACTGCCCGTGATGGAGGGCAAGTCCGCCCTGTTCAAGACTTTCGGCGAGCTGGATTCCATTCCCCTGGTCCTGAACACCACGGACGTTGATGAGATTGTGGAAACCCTGGTCCGTCTTCGCCCCAGCTTCGGCGCGGTCAACCTTGAGGACATCTCGGCCCCGCGTTGCTTCGAGCTCGAAGAGAAGCTCATCGAAGCCCTGGACTGCCCGGTCATGCACGATGACCAGCACGGCACCGCCGTGGTGGCCCTCGCCGCCCTGACGAACGCCGCCAAGGTCACCGGCCGCGAACTCGCAGGCCTCCGCGTGGTGGTTTCCGGCGCTGGAGCCGCAGGCATCGCCGTCGCCGAAATCCTGCTCGCCGCCGGCATCACGGATGTTGTCCTGCTCGACTCCAAGGGCGTCATCAATCGGGAGCGGGCCGACATTGCCGCCGACGCGCAGAGCAAGAAGTCCCAGATGGCACAGCGCAGCAACCCCCGCAGTGTCACGGGCGGCCCCGGCGAAGCGCTGCTGGGCGCTGACGTGTTCATCGGGGTTTCCTCCTCAAAGCTGGACGAGGCGCACCTGAAACTGATGAACGCCGACTCCATCGTGTTCGCCCTCTCCAACCCGGATCCCGAAGTCCTGCCCGAGGTGGCCGCCAAGTACGCCGCCGTGGTGGCCACCGGCCGCAGCGACTTCCCCAACCAGATCAACAACGTCCTGGCCTTCCCCGGAATCTTCCGCGGCGCGCTGGACGCCGGTGCCCGCCGGATCACGCCCGCCATGAAGCTTGCCGCGGCACGAGCCATTGCCGAACTCGCGGAAGCTGACCTTTCGGTGGACTACATCGTGCCCAGCCCGCTGGATCCGCGCGTTGCCCCGGCAGTGACGGCCGCCGTCGCCGCCGCCGTGGAAGCCTAGTAACCTCCGCAGCCACACACTGCCTTAGCGCCCGACGGCGGTGCCTCCCGCGCAGGGGACGCACCGCCGTCGGGCGTTAAACGGAGCTGACCGCTGCGCCACCCTAAACTGGGGCCCATGAACTCCGAAACCGTGGTGAGTATCCTGTGCGGCCTAGCGATCCTGGTGGGGGTGGCGGGCACCATCATCCCCGTCCTGCCCGGCAGCTTCCTGATCGGGCTCAGCTTGCTGGCGTGGGCCATCTGGGGCGGCGCCGGGACCGCAGGCTGGGTGGTCTTTGCAGTGGGAATGGTGTTTGTGCTGGCCGGCATGGCAGCCAGCGCTGTGCTGACCAGAAGGAAGCTCAGACAGCACAGCATCCCCAACCGCAGCGTGGTGATCGGTCTGGCGGCGGGCGTGGCGGGAATGTTCATCATCCCGGTGGTGGGGCTTTTTGTTGGCTTCGCCGTGGGCCTGCTGCTCAGCGAGTTCCTCCGCACCCGGAACCTCGGCACGGCAACGTCCACGAGTTGGGCAGCCCTGAAGGCCACCGGGCTTGGCATGCTGGTGGAGTTCGGGCTGGCGTGCCTGGCGGCCAGCACCTGGGTGATTGGGCTCTGGGTCGCCGCGGCCACGTAGGTCGGCCACGTAGCATGGAGAGATGACCGCGGGGGATGCCAGAGGACCGATCTACCGGGACACGCGTGACCTGACACCGTTCGGGAACGTCCACATGCAGACCCCCGTCCGTGAGCTCGCCGGCAGCGTGGGCGGGCTGATCCACGGTGTTCTGGGCGGCCGGGATGCCGCGCTTATCTCCGTGGACGGCGGCGTTCCCAGGCTCAAGCGGATGCCCGGAAAAGCGGCTAAAGCCGTGCACGATGCCATCTTCACCAGCAAAGAACCGGAACGGCTCATCGCCCTGGGCCGAACCTATCCGGGCTGGGCGGGGCTCTGCTCCGTCATGGCCGGCCTCCTGGCGTACCAGCACGGCGGCTACCTGCGCGCGTCCGAACTCCTCCAGCGCGGCTTGTCCATCAGGAACGACGACGACGCCAACCAGTATGCGGCCACGTACCTGACACGTGTGGTCACCCGGGTGGAGGTAGCCGAGCGCATCGAAGTCCCCGTGCTGTTCAGCCAGGAGTCGGTCTTCCTGGCCCTGTCCCACTCCTTGCGGGAGGCGGGACAGTCGGAAGCCGCGCTGCAGACGGTGGCCGGGTTGCCGCCGTCGTTGCCTTCAGCACTGGCGCGCTGTGCGCTGGCGTTCGCGCTGGGACGCGACAAGGAAGTGGTGATCTGGACGGAGGAGCTACTGAACTCGGACGACCTCTCGGCGGCCCTGCTGCTGCTCCGCGGACGCGCGTTGCGGCGGCTCGGCGCCCACACGCAAGCGCACGAGGCCCTGAAGGAGGTCCTCCGCCGTCGGAAAACGGACGTAGTGCTCCGCAACGACGCCCTCACGGACCGCGCCCTGCTGGTGCTGGACAACGGCCGCAAGTCGCTCAACCCGCGGGACTGGCTCCGCGGCCGGCAGGCGGAGCTTGAGACGTTCGAAGTCATCCGCAAGGACGTTGACGAGCGCCGGCTATGGGAGCAGGAGTGGGAAAACCTGGACGGGAAATAGGCTTCGGTGCGGGCGGCCTTATGGACGTGCCTTGTGGACCGGGCCGCCCCGGAGTACAACGGAGGCATGGGCGACGCAGTCCGGTCCTGGATGGAGAAGTACATCGCGGCGTGGACCACCAACAAACCGGAGGACATCCGGGCGCTGTTCACGGAGGAAGCCGTCTACGCCACCCGGCCGCATGATGCCGATGCATGGCGGGGGCGCGATCAGATCGTGGAACGCTGGCTGGAGGCTCGGGACGAACCCGGGAATTGGACCTTTGACTGGTCCGTGCTGGGCACCGACGGCGGGCTGGCCTTTGTGCAGGGTTTCACGCGCTACCTCGGTGACCGTCCCAGCTACGACAATCTGTGGGTCATCCGCATTGAACCGGACGGGCGGGCATCAGAGTTCACGGAATGGTTTATGGAGCGCAAAGCCTGAAGCGCTGTGCCTGACTTCTGCGCTTGAGCGCGGCGTCAGGCCTGCCCGGTGAGCCCGGCAACCAGCGGAACCAGCTGCTCTGAGAGGAGCGCCACGCCGAGGGCAACCATGATGATGCCGCTGGCCAGGGTGACTGTCCGCGCCGCGCCGGGCCGGGACTGCAGGAGTTTGCGGGCCAGCAGCGCCACACACGTGTAGACGGTGCCGGCCAGCAGGACAAATGTCAGGCCCAGCAGGCCGGACTGGACGGGGACCGGGAGGGCGGCTTCCGGGCTGACGAACTGCGGCACCAGCGCCACATAGAACAGCAGCCCCTTGGGGTTGATGCCGCTGGTGCCCATGCCCTGAAGGAAGGTGCGGAGCTGGTTGGCGGGCTTCCCGACGGCGTCTGCCGCACTGAAGGACGCGCCGCGCCAGGAGCGGAGCGTGCTGATGCCCAGCCACAGCAGGTAGCCCGCGCCGGCCACAGTGAGCCAGCCCAGGACGCCCGGCAGGCCGGACAGCAGGGCCGCGAGACCTGCCACCATCAGCAGCGTATGCAGGATGTAGCCACCACAAAGTCCGGCCACGGCCGGGACGAAGCTGCGCTGCCGCAGCCCGGCGGTGATGGAGTAGGCCCAGTCCACGCCGGGGGTGCAGGCGAGGGCGACGGCCACCAGCACAAAGGCGAAAAACAACTGGGGATTCATGGCGGGCTCCTGTCCGATGGGTACAGGACAAACCTTATGAAGTTTCGGGACATAAGTGCTTACTCTTTTCGCCCGCCAGAAGTGTGAATTGGTAAGATATTTGCGTGATTGACCATATCGACAGAAGTATTTTGCGCCACCTCAAGGAAGATGGCCGGATGACCGCCACGGCGCTGGCCGCGAAGGTCGGGCTCACGGTGGCACCGTGCCACCGGAGGCTCCGGGACCTGGAGACGTCAGGGGTGATCCGCGGCTACAAGGCGGACATCGATCCGGCCGCCGTCGGGCTGGGTTTCGAAGCCATTGTGTTTGTCACTTTGCGCCAGGTGGACCGCTCCACCATGGAGATCTTCGAGAACCGGGTGGCGGATAATCCCAACATTGTGGAGGCCCAGCGGCTCTTCGGCTCCCCGGACTACCTGCTGAAGGTCATCGCCGAGGACCTGCCTGGCTACCAGCGCTTCTACGACGCCGAACTCACGTCACTGCCCGGGGTTGAGCGGCTGACGTCCACGCTGGTCATGAAAAACCTGAAGTCCAATGCCGGGCCGCCGGTGTAGCCGCGTGCTTGTTGGTTCTGCGTTGCGTCCCTGCGTTGTGTCAGTCCGTGGGCCGGACGTGGACGATGATCACATGGGTGTCCTTGCCGCCGTCGTACCGGAGATCGTAGTTCACGTCCAAGCCCGTAGACGTACCGGACGTGATGGAGAAGTCGCTCTTTCGTTCCGGGTCTCGCTGGGCGCCGGCGATCCAACGTTCTGCGGAGTCGCCGTCGATCCCGTACCGCGCCACACCGTCCCGGATGAGCTCAAAATACTCGTCAGGAGAGCCAGCGGTGAGGAAGTAGGTGACCTCGCTGAAATCCGGCCGCTTGTTCGTGGTGTTCAAGCGGATGCGGTCCGTTTCCCCACTGATCTCGCCGCTCGGAGCAACGATGGTGAGCTTGATCTTTCCCGAGTCCCTGGTGTTGATCTCGGGCCCATAGCTGTCGTCAGTGACCCGTACAGCAGCCTTTTCCAGCTGTCCCGAGCTCATGTCCAGCCGTGCGGTCTTGGATTCGCGGATCTGGTCCACGCCGGCAGCGTCGAGGGTGGAAAATTCCGAGGTGCTCATGGTGCTCCCTTGAGAGGTCGGTTCGGTGGTGGTGCCACTGATTTGGCAGCCCGTCAGGGCAAGGCTTGCGGTCAGGGCAAGGAGTACGACGGCGGGCCGCCGCCTCTGGCGCCGAGGTGCGGTTGGGCATGTGGTCTTCACTGGTGGACCTCCGCGCGGAAGCCATCCACAAAGCGGTCCATGATGCCGGGGATGTTGTTGGTGGGGCGGTGGTGCTCCACGCGGTCGTTGAAGTCCGAACCGATGATCTGTGCTGCGCGTTCGGGATCCGTCGCCAGGAGTTTCTGATACGCCGGCAGGGTGTCCTGCCGGATGAGCTCCCACCGCTGATCCGCGTTGGAGATGTTCCCGTCGGGAAGCCCGGTGGTAAAGTCCGTGCGGAACTGGGTGGGGTTGTCCCAGTTGGTGAAGGGCACGTTTTCCGGGCCGGGACTCTCCGCGCTGAAGGTGTAGGGAAAGACTTCCGGATAGCTCTTTGCGCCCGGGATGGACGGCTCGCCGGCCAACGTGACCATGTACGTTACGGCCTCTCCGCCAGGGTGGTTGCGCATGTCGTCGTAATCGTCCGCGATGATCTCGTTCTGCTCGCGGTACAGGAGAGCGGTGTTGCCTTCCTGGATCAGGTCCGGGTCGCCGGAATCGATCTTGGCCCATTCCTCGGCGGTACCAGTATCGATGGCACCCGAGTCCCGCAATCTGTTGATTTCCTCGATTCCACCGTTCATGTAGGCCTCATGTTGGCGGGCTTGGTCCAGGAAGATCTCCTTGTTCATATCCAGCATGCTGGTCTCGTAATAACGGATCTCCTGGTCGGTCATGCCTGCGAGCTGCTCGATCTGATCAAGGTGGGGGAGCGGGATGTCCGAAGCCGGATTGTCCGCGATCTGCTGGGCGAGGTCCCGCAGCATGGCCATGTCCTTGAAGCCGCCCGCGAAGGACGGGCCGATCATGTTGGCCATGCCCGCCCACTGCAGGTCCGGGTTGGAGAGGTACGCCTGGCCGTAGAAGTCGTAGACCTTCTTGATGGTCTCCCAGTTGTGTTCAGTGCCTTTGGAGGTGTCCCAGGTGGCGGGGTCGATGCCCATGTCCAGCATGGCCTGGTTGTTCCAAAAGCCGCTGAGGAAATCCGCGTATTCCTTGGAGCTTTTGTCGATCAGCCCCGAATCGGCGGCCGCATCCATGGCGGCCTTTGCAGCCTCGGGGTTTTCAAGCGCCCACTGCCTGAATTCCTCGCCGCCGAGGTAGTCCTGGCGTTCTACGGGGGTCATGCCGTGCAGCCGGTCCGTCAGGTCCTGGGCAGCGCCGTCCCCGGAACCGCTGCCACCACTCCCGGAGCCACCACCGGAACCGGCCCCGTTGCTGGCCTTGTCCTGCTCGTTGGCGTTGGCCAGCAGCGTCTTGGATGCCGACTCCAGCCCGGCCGTTGCGGACTTCAGCAGCTTCAAGTGCGATGACGTCCAGTCGCTGCGGAAGCGCTCGCCGTCGTGCCCTTTCCAGGCGCCGGTGCTGAGGGCACTGCTGAGCTGCTGACCGAGCAGGCTCAACCTGTGGGCACCGCCTGCAAGGTCTTTGGCGAGCTGCCGCAATTGGGCCACGTCGCCGCCGTAAAAGTTCCCCGTCATGTTTCCCCCTGAATGGATTCCCGTGTCAGCCTAGCCGCGATGCGTCCGCGCGGGCGATGGGGAGAGCTCCCCTACAACCCGAAGGCCGGGTATGAATTCAGTCCTGCAGCAGCCCGGTGGTGCGGTAGGGGATGACTTCGCGCAGGAACATGCTGGTGGAGGTGCGGACGATTCCCGGGCAGAGCCGGATCTCCTCGGACACGCGGTAGAGGTCGTCCGGGCTGGTGGCCACCACGCGGATCAGCAGGTCGGTGTCGCCGGCAGGGGCATGGCATTCCAGGACCTCGGGGATTTTACGGAGCGCCGCGATAGCGTCGTTGAGGTGGCTCTGGTCCAGTTCGGCGCTGACGGCTGCCGCCACACCCCGGCCCAAGGCGGAGGGGAGCACCCGGCTGCTGTTGGGACGGAGAGCGCCCGACGCCGTCATCCGCTCCAGGCGCGACTGGACGGTCCCGCGCGCCAGGCCCAGTCGTTGGGCCAGCACCATGATGGGGACACGTGGGTCCTCGTCCAGGGCATTGAGGATGCGCTTGTCCGTGGCGTCCAATTGCTGCAATCTGATCAGTTCCTGTCGGAGTGTGTGGCCTCTATTAGTCAGACTGACCAACGAACGGCCTGCCAGTTGTGCCAACTGTATGGTGTCTGCTCAAATTGTGGCAACAAGGGCCGAGGCTACCGCCGAATCCCGCAGGCTACAGGAACCCCGGCACACCACCCGGAAACTGGACACCGCCTCCCGCAAGGAGGGCGCCGCTGATTGACACTTGTTCACACCACGGTCATTCTGCACACACGGCAAGAGCCCCTGAGCCACCGACGTCGGATCCCCGAAGTCATCGGTAGCTGAGGGGCTCTTGTGCTGTCCGGACTAGGGTTGATCCATGACCCCAGCCGGCCGCTTTGCCCCCAGCCCCTCCGGTGAACTGCATGTAGGAAACCTCCGCACCGCGATGCTCGCCTGGTTGTTTGCCCGGTCCACCGGCCGCGACTTCCTGCTGCGCGTCGAGGACCTTGACCGGGCGCGGGCCGGCGCAGAGGCGGAGCAACTCCGCGACCTGGCGGCCGTTGGCATGACGTGGGACGGCGCCGTCGTACGCCAGACGGACCGGGCTGCCGTCTACGCCGACGCGATCGAGCGGCTGACTGCTGCAGGCCTCACCTACGAATGCTTCTGCACCCGCCGCGAAATCCAGGAGGCGCCGTCGGCGCCGCACGCGCCGCAGGGCGCCTACCCGGGAACCTGCCGTGACCTCGATCCTGCTGAGCTGGAGTTCAAACGCTCCACCCGGCCTGCGGCCATCCGGCTCCGTGCCGGAACGACGGAGTGCACTGTAAGGGACCTGCTGCACGGCGATTTCACCGGTGTGGTGGACGATTTTGTCCTCCGCCGCAACGACGGTGTCACCGCTTACAACCTGGCCGTCGTGGTGGACGACGCCGCCCAGGGCATCGACCAGGTGGTGCGGGGCGATGACCTGCTGCCGTCCACGCCCAGGCAGGCGTATCTTGCGTCGTTGTTGAATATTCCCATTCCGGAGTATGCGCACGTGCCGTTGGTGGTGAATTCCGACGGCGCAAGGCTGGCCAAGCGCGACGGTGCCGTGACGCTGGCCGACCTCTCCCGCGCGGGCGTTTCCGCAGCTGATGTCCGGGATCTCATCCTGCAGTCCCTGGGGCTGCCCGCCGGGACTCTGGAAGATGCACTCACGGCGTTCCGGCCGGCGGACCTCCCGCGGGAACCATGGGTGTGGAGCGGCCCCTAGTAGGCCCGCGAACGGACACTTGCGGCCCTGCGCGTAGGCTTAAGCCATGTCGGAACCCGAATTCACTGAAGCCAAAATCCCTCAACCGGGATTCACTGTCGAGACCGCGAAAGTCCTGGCCGAGGTGGCCCACAACCGGCAGAAGGACAAGCTCAAGCGCCCTTACCGTGACCATGTGATTGCGGTAGGTGATGCCTTGGCAGATTTCGACGACGATATCCGGATTGCCGGTTACCTTCATGACATTGCCGAGGACACTCCCATCACCCGGCAAGCGCTGCTGGACATGGGCGTTTCCGAGCGGGCAGCGGACATCATCGAGCGGGTCACCAACCGGCTGCACGATAATCCTGATGATTATCAGGCCGGAATGGATTTCATCGCCGAGGACCACGACGCGGCACTCGTGAAGATCGCGGACAACGCCCACAATTCGCTGCCGGAACGGGTGAGGGCTCTGGCCGCGAAGTGGCCGGACAAGCCGCCCGTCACCAAGTACCGGGATGCCCGTCCGGTGCTGTACGCCGCCGTCGACGTCGAGGAAGTCCGCAAGATCCTTGCGCGGGTTAATCCTTGGCTGCTGGACGAGTTGAACGACAGGCTCGACGACGAAGACGACACGGATTACGAGAACCTGACGTACGACGACGCTCCAATCGTCGAGCCGGCCCCGGTGGTTGAGGAGAAGTAGCCGCTGCCGGCGCGGAGGGCCTCAAGTGTCCCTTCGCGCTGGAACGGGGCATAATTGTCCGTTCGAGCCGCAGCGCCGGGGGTTTAGACCCGCCCCAGCGCGTCGATGTCCTCAAGGAACAGCTCGTGGACTTCCTGGCTCACGGTGGTCCGGGTATCACCGATCGCGTCGAGGTAGTCCTCCGTGCAGGGCCCCTTCCGGACCGCCTCGCGGACTGAAACGTTGCCGCCGGAAGCCGCGCCGCCGTCGTCGTACACTGCCTTTTCCAGCGCACGCTGGGAGGCGCTGCGGGCGGCGTACTCAATGTCCGCGGGGGAGAAGCCCTCGGTCCGTTCCACCAGGAGCTCCACGTCCACGTCGTCCACCACGGTGGCCGGGATGAAGCGCTGCCACATGGCTTCGCGGGCCTGGCGGTCCGGGAGGCCGATGGGGATGACGTAGTCGAACCGGCCGTGCCGCAGGAAGGCGGTGTCCAGCGCGCGGATGAAGTTGGTGGCGCACACCAGCAGGCGGCCGGGCTGTTCGCGGAACGCCGGGATGATCTTTAGGAGCTCGTTCGTGACGCCCTGCAGGGGCGACGGCGGCTCACCCGAACGCTGGGACGCGATCTCCTCCACTTCGTCGATGAACACCACACAGTGTTCCAGCTCCGCGATCTCCAGGAACGTTTCGCGCAGCGCCCCGGCGAGGCCCTTGGGATCGGAGGCCAGCCGGGACGGGAAAACCTCCACGAATGGCCACTCGAGCCGGGACGCGATGGCCTTCGCAAACGTGGTTTTGCCAGTGCCGGGAGGACCAAACAGCACCACGGCGCGCGGCGGCACCACACCGTATTCATCCGCGAGGTCGGCCTCCGCGAGGGGCAGGACCAGCCGGCGCTCCAGGAGTTCCTTTTCCTTGCGCATGCCGGCGACGTTTTCCCACAGGTCGCGGGCGAGGATCCGGCCGCCCAGCTGGCCCAGCGCGCCCAGCTCCTGCCGCTGGACGGGGATGGTCCGCTCGAAATAGCGCAGGTTCTTCTTGAGCGCGAAACCGCGGCTGAGGAAAGCCTCCACCCGGGTCTCCGCTTCCGGCATCAGCGCGGAGAGTTTGTTGAGGCCGTGCGGGGCCATGCGGTTTTCGACGGCGGCGAGAAGCGACGTGCCGATCCCGCGCCCGCGGTATTCAGGCAGCGTGGCCAGGAAGACGATCCAGCCCTGGTCATGCGCGGCGCGTCCGACGGCGGCGCCCACCACCTGATCGCCCTGCACCGCCACCACCGCGTGGTCCTTCTCGCAGGATGCCAGTACCTCGGAGAGGGCATAGACGGGCTCCACATCAGAGGCCTTGAGCGACTCCCAGAGGTGCAGGATCCCGTCCAGGTCCGCTGCATGAAAATCCCTGATGCGCCAGTTGGTCATGCCGTGTCTCCCGGGTGGTTCGTCATTGAACGGGTCAGTTGGACAGCACCCTTGAGGGCGCCGGCGCCGAGGGCGCTCTGCTGAGCATAGGCGATCCGCCCGCGGCGAAGGGTTGCGGGAGCGTTGCATTACGACCGGAAGGTAACGGGCTACAGCTTGGCAGCCTCGCCCTTGGAGCCCTTCCAGAGAGGGTGCGGGCGGCGGCTGCCGTCGGTATGCACCACCAGAACCGGGCAGGCAGCGTGTGAGACGCAGGCTGAACTCACGGACCCAAGATGCACCCTGAAGCCGCCGTGCCCACGGCGGCCTACCACCAGCATCGCGGCGTCCGCGCCGGCTTCCACCAGTTTGGCCGGCGCCGGGCCGCGAAACGCAGCGCCTGCACCGATGAATCCGAGCCATCCACGCCTACAACAATCTTTGCTTCGGATTGTCCATCACGGTTCTCCTTCAAGGAAAAACGGGTGACGCCGTCGTATGCGCCTTGCCTTTCAGACCTTGATCGGAACGGGGTGGACCTCGTCCGCGGGGTGACCTGCACGCTCATGGATACGTCGTACAGCGTCCGCGGACGGGGCCTCGGACAGGCGGTAACCAAGCCTGACTCGGGATCGGCCCAGGCAGATTTAAAGTCAACGCTTTCGTCGCTTTGACTGGCGAGATCGGCGTCGTGGGCCGCTTGAAGGGCTTCCTGGGTGATTCCGGTCATGTTGCGATGAACATCCATGAATTCCGGCATGAAAATGATGCTCCTGAACTGGGTTCGCCGTTGATACAGCAGGATGTTGCCGACGCCAGACCTGACCTGCGCGCTCGTCAAGAGAACAAGGGAAGTGACAACGGCGGCACCTGGGTTCCGTGTCTGGAGAACCCGGGTGCCGCCGTCGGACGTCACTGCCGGCTGGCCGGCGGGGCGCTATTTCTTGAACGTCTCCGCCGGCGGGTTGGCGACCACGGGAGCTGTGCCCGTGAAGCCTTCGCGGGTTTCGGCGATCTCACGGATGCGGGTGCGGCAGGCGTACCAGCCCACCACCATCAGGGCGGAAGCGATTGCTGTGACCAGCATGGTGAGGGGTGAGTCGATGAAGACCATCACCAGCACGCCCACGAGGAAGAGCAGTGAGAGGTAGCCGGTGTAGGGGGCGCCGAACATCCGGAAGGACGGGCGCTTGAGCCAGCCTTTGTCCGCCCAGCGCTTGAGCTGGATTTGGCAGAGCACGATGGTTGCCCAGGTCATGATGATGCCCACGGAGGCGACGTTCAGCACGATCTCGAAGGCCTGCGCGGGCATCAGGTAGTTCAGCGGGACGCCCAGCAGGGACACTCCGGCGGTGATGGCGATGCCGCCGTAGGGGACGCCGGCCTTGTTCATCCGGCCCGCGAACTTCGGGGCGGAGCCGTTCACGGACATGGAGCGCAGGATACGGCCGGTGGAGTACAGGCCGGCGTTGAGGGAGGAGAGCGCGGCGGTGAGGACCACGAGATTCATGATGACGTCCACGCCCTGGATGCCGATGGAGCCGAAGAACGTCACGAAGGGGCTGACGCCCTTTTCGTAGGACGTGTAGGGCAGCAGCAGGGCGAGCAGGATGACGGAGCCGACGTAGAAGACGGCGATCCGGAAGACCACGGAGTTGATGGCCTTGGGCATGATCTTTTCCGGGTTCTCGGTCTCGCCGGCGGCGGTGCCCACGAGCTCGATCGAGGCGTAGGCGAACAGGACACCCTGCATGAGGATGATCATGGGGAGGAGGCCGTTGGGGAAGACGCCGCCGTTGTCGGAGAGGAGGCTGAGGCCCACCTGCTGGCCGTCCACGGGGGTGCCGAAGATGACGAAGTAGGTGCCCACCACGAGGAAGATGACCAGGGCGGCGACCTTGATCAGGGCGAACCAGAATTCCATCTCGCCGAAGACCTTCACGGAGACGAGGTTCAGGCAGAGCACCACTACCAGGGCGATGAGGGCCCAGGCCCACTGCGGTACTTCGGCCATCCAGGGGATGTAGTTGCCGAAGAAGTTCATGTAGAGCGCGGCGGCGGTGATGTCCACGATGGTGGTGGTGGCCCAGTTGATCCAGTAGAACCAGCCGGAGACGAACGCCGCTTTCTCGCCGAAGAATTCGCGGGCGTAGGAAACAAAGGATCCCGACGTCGGGCGGTGCAGCACCAGTTCGCCCAGCGCGCGCAGGATGAGGAACGCGAAGAAGCCGCAGACGGCGTAGGCGATGACGAGTGACGGGCCGGCGGCGTTGAGGCGGCCACCGGCACCGAGGAACAGGCCCGTGCCGATCGCACCGCCGATCGCGATCATCTGGATCTGCCGCGGCTTGAGGTTCTTGTGGTAACCCTTATCCTCCGCGTGCAGGGCCGATTCGGTGGCGTGCGCCTGGGGCGGCACCGTGTGGTCCGTTACGACCTGCTTTTGGGCAGTGTCCTGTTGGGGAGTTGTCATGCGGTGTCCTTTGGGGGTGGTTGGGTGGGCGGGTGGGGATTATTTGCTGAGGTTCGCCAGGCGCTCAGGACTGAGGAGTTCCTGGAGCTGGGCGGCGGTGAGCATGCCGTGCTCGAGCACGAGTTCGGCCACGCCCTTGCCGGTGGCCAGAGCCTCCTGGGCGATGGCGGTGGCGGTGGCGTAGCCAAGGTGGGGGTTAAGGGCGGTGACCAGGCCGATTGACTGTTCCACGGTGAGCCGGAGGTGCTCGGTGTTGGCGGTGATGCCCCGGACACAGCGTGCCGTGAGGGTGCGGCAGGCTGCTTCCAGGTGGGAGATGCTCTTGTGGAGGCTGTGGACAATGATGGGTTCGAAGGCGTTGAGCTGGAGCTGCCCGGCTTCGGCGGCCATGGTGATGGTGACGTCGTTGCCGATGACCTCATAGGACACCTGGCTGACCACCTCCGGGATGACCGGGTTGATCTTGCCGGGCATGATGGAGGAGCCGGACTGGACGGCCGGCAGGTTGATCTCGCCGAAGCCCGCGCGGGGGCCGGAGGAGAGCAGGCGGAGGTCGTTGCAGATCTTGGAGAGCTTCACGGCAACGCGCTTGAGCACGCCGGACAGGTGCACAAAGGCGCCCACATCCTGGGTGGCTTCGATGAGGTCGACGGCGGTGACCAGGGGGAGCCCGGTGATCTCGGCCAGGTGCCGGCAGGCTGCCTCGGCGTAGCCGGCGGGGGCGTTCAGGCCGGTGCCGATGGCTGTGGCGCCAAGGTTGATTTCGTGGATGAGCAGCTCAGCCTCGGCCAGGCGCAGCCGGTCCTCGCCGATGGTGATGGCGTAGGTGCCGAACTCCTGGCCCAGCGTCATGGGGACGGCGTCCTGCAGCTGCGTGCGGCCCATCTTCACCACGGTGCGGAATTCCAGTGCTTTGGCGGCGAAGGCCTCTTCGAGTTCGGCCAGTGCGTCCAGCAGTTCCCGGCCGGCGAAGATGGTGCCCAGTTTTACGGCGGTGGGGTAGACGTCGTTGGTGGACTGGCTGAGGTTGACGTGGTCGTTGGGGTGCAGGCGGGCGTAGTCGCCCTTGGGGTGGCCCAGGATTTCGAGGGCGCGGTTGGCGATGACCTCGTTCGCGTTCATGTTCGACGACGTCCCGGCACCGCCCTGGATCACGTCCACCACAAACTGGTCGCTGAGCTGGCCGTTCATCACGTCGGTGCACGCCTGCTCGATCGCCTGGCCGCGTTCGGCGTCCAGCAGGCCCAGTTCGCGGTTGGTGCGGGCGGCGGCAAGCTTCACGGCGGCCAGTCCCCGGACCAGGTGCATGTTGGAGGACAGCGGCTGCCCGGTGATGGGGAAGTTTTCCACGGCGCGGAGCGTGTGGACGCCCCAGTAGGCGTTGGCGGGGACGTCGCGGTCACCCAGGAGGTCGTGCTCGGACCGGGTTTCGGGGACGGCATCCACGGTGGTCAGGTTGGTGGGGTTGGACATGGAGGTCCTCACAGGGCTTCGTTGACGGGCGTGGATAGGAAATCTGTGGGCTGCAGCAGGCCCACTTTGTGGCCGCCGCCCAGGACAGGGGCGGCGGCGATGCCGGCGAGCGGCGCGGTGTCCACGCCGAGGGATTCAAGCACGTGGACGGTGGCGGGCATCCGGGCGCGGTCGCCGCCGTCGGAAATCTTTACGGCAACTGCGCGGCCATCCGACAGGCCGACGAGCTGCACACCTTCAAAACCGTCCTTCGCCACCGAGCCGGGGAGCAGCCGCATCAGCTCGGTGACGTCCCGGCGCTCGCCGGCCACCATGTCAGGGTGATGCCGCATGGCGAGTCCGACGGCGGCTTCCGCAAGCAGCGGGGCGGTCCCGCCGTCGTCGGAGGTGCGGACCGAGGCTGCGGCGGCCGCGATGGCGCCGAACGCCCGGGCCATGCCGCGGAGGGTGAGGGCGAAGAGGGGTGTCCCGCAGCCGTCCGTGCTGCGGGCGAAGGGCTCCTCGCCGGTCAGCTCGGTGACGGTGGTCGCGATCAGCTGCTGCAGCGGGTGCGACGGGTCGAGGTAACCCTTGACCGGCCAGCCGTTGATGACGCACGTGGCGGCCATGGCGGCGTGCTTGCCGGAGCAGTTTTGGGTCAGCTGCGTGGCGTGGAAGCCGGAGCGCAGCCAGTCCTCGCGCTCGCTGGTACCGTACGGCATGTCGGTGCTGTTCTCGAGGTCGGCCACGGTGAGCCCGTGCATAGCGAGGATGCGCTGGGTGCCGCCGCGGTGTTTGGCTCCGCCGGAGTGGCTGGCAGCGGTCAGGGCGAGCAGTTCCGCAGGGAGGTTCAGGCCGGCTCGGACCATGCCTACGGCCTGCAGCGGCTTGAGGGAGGAGCGCGGGTAGAACGGGGCCAGGGGGTCGCCTGCCTCTGCCAGGATTGAGCCGTCGGGTGCGGTGGCGATGGCCGAGCCATAGTGGACGCTTTCCACCATTCCGTCGCGGGTGGCGATCACCAGGGATGCGTGCTGCGGGAGCTTTCCGGATTCGGTGGCGGCGGTGCTGGTGGCGAGGCCGGGTGCGGGGGTGCCGGTGGCAGCAGTCTGGGCAGCGGAAAGGGCAGGGGCTGGCATGGAGTCCTTGGGCTACTTGTTAAGGATGGAATCGAGGGCCACGCCCACGGCGCGGAGGTGTTCGGCCATGGCCAGGCTTGCGGCCTCGGCGGAGCCGGCCTCGATGGCCGCGAGGATCTGCTGGTGCTCGGTGTCCGACGCGTGCTGGCGGTCGGCCACCATGTTCAGGGTTTCCGACTGGAAGGCCAGGGCTCCCCGGATGTCGGCCACCACACTGGCGAACACTTTGTTGCCGCTGGCGCGGGCGATCGCGGCGTGGAAGCTGGAGTCCAGGGCAACCCAGGATTGGGGGTCCGTTTCCGTCGTCATGGCGGCCACGATGTGCCGCAGGGTCTCGAGTTCCTCGTCCGTCCGGCGCTGGGCGGCAAGTCCTGCTGCCGGAACCTCGATGTGCGGGCGGGCCTCGGTGAGGTCCCGCGCGGAGTAATGCCCCAGGGTCAGGTCACTGGCTATCTTGTTGGCGACCGCAAACGTGCCCTTGCCGGTCTTGGTGACGGTCAGGCCCAGGGCGGTGCAGGAGCGGAGCGCCTCGCGGATGACCGAGCGGCTGACCCCGTACTGCTGCGCGAGCATCGCCTCGGAGCCGAGTTTGCCGCCCACGGCCACGGTGCCGGATTCGATGTCCGCGCGGATGGCGTTGAATACTGCTTCCGCCGCGCTGAGCCGGGCCAGTGGCTGGGCGTCGAATGGCCGGGCTCCGGGCATCTCCGCTTCGGGTGGCTGGTGGCCGGAGGACATCGCAGGCTGTCCTGCTGTCCGGCTGTCTGACAGGTTCACGCATCAAATATGGCACGGGTCACACGGGGTGTCAATGTCGGGGTCAGGAAAAGCGTGGATCGCGGGATGGTCCCGCTGCGGACGTCCTGCCAGCCGATGGCCTGGGCGTGAGTATCGACCATAAGGAGAACGCGGTGGCATCCCGTGACTGGACCGAGCCGGAAATCGCTGCGATTGTGGCGAGCTATCTCGCGATGCTAAGGCTGGAAGTGCTCGGGCAGCCCTACAACAAGACGAATTTCAGGGATCGGTTGTTGCCGTTGCTGAGCAACCGGAGCGCTTCCTCGGTCGAATTCAAACACCAGAAAATCTCCGCAGTGATGTTGCGGCTGGGCCTGCGCCCGATAAAGGGATACCAGCCTGCTAAGAACTTTCAGCATGCCCTGATTGCTGAGGTTGAGGCACAACTGGCCACGGCGCCATCCATCGTCGAGCAGATCCTGACCGAGGCGCTTCATACGCCTGACCCATCAGCCGTTGGCCCTCTTGACCTCGCGGGGTCGCCGATTCCCGAGATTGTCCTACCCGAAAGGGCGGCTGGCCCGCCTTCCGCCCGCCACTACGACTACGCAGCCGTTGAAGCAAGCAACCGGAGGTTAGGCGAAAGCGGCGAGTTGGCGGTCGTCGAACTTGAGCGGCGCCGCCTGCATGGCGCTGCGAAGACCGAGTTGGCTGACGCCGTCGAGCATGTGTCCAAAACCCGCGGGGACGGACTCGGCTATGACGTCCGCTCGTTCGAAACCAGTGGCAAGCAACGTCTCATCGAGGTCAAGACGACCAAGTCGCGGGCGGAGACCCCTTTCTTTATTACTCGAAATGAACTACCTGGCCGTCCCCAAAATCGGCTGAACCCGCGTGAACCCGGACGCAACCAAAAAAATCTCACCGGTACGTTCGTGCCGATCCAGGTCTGTTCAGGAATCCGTAATCGGCGTATGCTTCCTGCGGGAACGCAAAACGGCACGATCGTACCGATGGGAGCGCTATGACGAAAACACTCGCTGATTTGGTGGCCGCTGAGGTCCGCTCGCGGCGCGGCCAGTTGGGCCTCACCCAGCAGGACCTTGCCGACATGGCAGGCGTGTCCGAGCGCTTTGTCCGCTTTGTTGAGCAAGGCAAGCTGAGCGTTCAGCTGGATTCCCTAACGGCGGTGCTGGAAACCTTGGGCCTAGAGCTGCGGCTTGTCACAGGAACCAGCCAGGCCGCCCGCGGGCTCACAGGCCCGGCCGGTGAGCCCGCCAGCGTCCGGGAACCACAGCCATGAGGCACCGCATTGCCGACATCTACAAGGCCGGAGTTCTCGCCGCGATGCTTGAACGGCACGACGGCGGCACCCGGTTCAGCTACGCGCCAGCGTACCTCGCGTCCGGGGGACCCGCCGTCGCCAGTTCCCTGCCGCTCACCAGCGCGCCCGTCGATTCAGCGGCGGGGGCGGCGCCGCCCTATTTCACCGGCCTCCTGCCGGAAGGCCGCCGGCTTAACGCGCTGCGGCGGTCCATCAAGACCAGCGCCGATGACGACCTGTCCCTGCTGATCGCCGCCGGCGGGAACCCGGTGGGCGACGTCCAGATCGTAGGCCACGGCGAAGCTTTGGACCCGGACGAGCACGCTGTCCAGCTGGATCCCAAACTGCCGGTTGACTTCGACAAGTTGCTCGGCGATCCGGACCTGATCGACCCCGTGGCGCTGGCCGGCGTGCAGGACAAGCTGTCTGCCGGCATGATCTCGCTCCCTGTGGCCAGCGCCGGTAAGCGGTTCATCCTCAAACTCAACGCCCCCGAATTCCCGCATGTGGTGGAGAACGAGCTGGTGATGTTCCGGTATGCGGCCAGGCTGCGGATTCCGTTGAGCCGGGTCCGGCTGATCCGGGATGTCGCGGGCCGGCCCGGGCTTCTGGTGGAGCGCTTCGATCGCGTCCCGGTCCCCGGTGGCGGGCCCGACGACGTTCGGCGGCTGGCGGTGGAGGACGGGGCCCAGGTCCTGAAGCTCTACCCGGCGGACAAGTACAACGTGGCTTATGGGCAGGTCTGCCAGGCTTTGGCCGACTACTGCTCGGCGCCTCTCCCGGCACTCCGGAACCTGGCCATCCAGGGGGCTTTTGCGTGGCTGAGCGGCAACGGGGACCTGCACGCCAAGAACGTTTCCATGGTCCAGCAGCCGCATGGGGAGTGGACCATCGCCCCTGTCTACGACATTCCCTCCACAGTGGTCTATGGGGACAAAACCCTTGCGCTGACCCTGAGCGGGAAGCGGAGCGGGATCTCGCGCCGCCACTTTGTGGGCTGGGCCGCGGACTTGGGACTGAGTGACCGCACGGCCGCCCAGGTGGTGGAGCTCGCCCTGAAAGCGTCAGGTCCGCTGATCACCGACCTGGAGGCAGGCGCCGCGTTTGCCGGGCGCGGGCGTCCGCAGAAGAACGACGGCGGCGGCTCGCCGTTTCCTGACATGGTCACCAGGGCGTGGGTGAAGGAACTCAAGCACCGCAGGCGCTTGCTGGAAGGCTGAGGCACCCGCGGTGACTACCGTCGTCGTGCGTGGCTAGAGGTGCTGGATGCCTGCCCGCTGCATGGCGTCCTTGTAGACGTCCACACTCTTGGTCAGGAGGTCCTCCTGTTTGGCTTCAGAAACAGCGAAGGCCCGCCCGCCGAGCGCGCTGGCCTTGTAGATCTTGATGCCGCTGTTCTTCAGGGAAGAGTGGTAGGTCTTTTCGAAGAGGGTGAGGAACGTGGAAGCGTCCGTGCCGTGGGCGATGACTGCGGAGACGCGCCGGTTGATCTTGAGGAACTGCCGGAAGGGCCGCAGGCCGTCAGTCTTCTCCTGGACGTTCAGCGCCGACGGAAGCTCCGGATCACGCACCCACGGGTAAGCATTCCACGGCATCACATAGCGCGGATCAAGCTCTGCTAGTTCGTAAATCTGGGTGGCGCGGCGGGCGGCTTCGTCGTCGTTGAAATGGGAGACGAAGCCGGATTCGGTGCCCTTGCCCGGACTGACGTGGAGGCTGACGATCCGGCATTCGTCCTCGTCGTGCACGGGGTCGATGTAGGGGACGACGGACCCTGGCTTCTTTTCCATCAGTTCATCGCAGAGCTGCGTTACCGCCGCGATGTTTGGTTCCTGTAGCAGGGCCTTTTTTTCGTCCCAGTCAATCGTCACGATCTCTCCCTCAGCAGCACGGCGTCCAGAAACAGGCGTCTAAGCCCACTCTACGCTTTTGGACGTTTAGGTGCGCAGTGCAAAGTTAGCTCCGGACCGGCGCCCGGCCGGGTAACGTCATCATGATGAACAGGAAAACGCTCAAGTCCGACGGCTTCGCCGGCTTCCGGAGCTTCGACAGCCTTGAGATCATGAGGGTTCCGCAGGGCACTGGCGTGTTCGCCGTTCTTCGGCCGAACGAGTTCGAGCCCCACTTCCTGAAGATCAGCACCGCCGGGACCTTCAAGAAAAAGAATCCCACCCTGCCTGCGGAAGCCATACTGGCGGAATGGGTGGACGGTGCGGACATTCTCTATGTTGGCAAAGCGGGGCTGGGAAGCAAGGGCAACCGCGGACTCCGGAATCAGATCAAGGAGTTCCTGGATTTTGGGCGAGGCAGGCCGCCGGGCCACTGGGACGGCAGGCTCATCTGGCAGTTGACCCACACGGATGAACTCATCATCGCGTGGAAAGAGGTGCCCGCCGAAGACGTAAACCAAGCGGAGGCCGGGTATCACGCAGCCTTTGTTGCGGACCATGGCCGGCTGCCGTTCGCGAATCTCGTGCAGGCGCGCGTCAGGACCTAAGAGCCCTTAAGTCGTTCCATCTCACGGCGGTCTTTCTTGGTGGGCCGTCCCGCGCCACGGTCCCGCTGGGGGAGCCCCAGTGCCGGCGCCACAGGTCGGGGCGGTGTGTGGTCGGTGAAGCAGTGCGAGGCGGCCTCTGCGCCCACGCGTTTGGCGATCAGGCGGCGGACTTCGAGGGTGCGTTCGAAGCCGGACATCCGCACCGTGACGGTGTCGCCCGTGACCAGAGTGGCCGAGGCCTTCGCCGGGCTGCCGTTCAGCCGCACATGCCCGGCCCGGCACGAAGCGGTGGCGGCCGAGCGTGTTTTGTAGGCGCGGATCGCCCATAGCCACGCATCAATGCGGACGCTGGCGGGGGAGGATGGAAGGCTGGTCATGGCTGGCACCGAGTATACGGCGTCGCCTTCACGGAACGATGACCTTGCCACCTTCCACGAGCAGGAACACTATAAAGGGACTTACTACTACCGGAAGGTAGCAAGGCCATGGCACACCAAAACGGCAGCGCCACCGGGCTTCTCCGCGGCAAGACTGCCCTGATTTACGGGGCCGGCGGGTCGATCGGCGGCGCAGTAGCCAAGGCGTTCGCCGCTGAAGGGGCCACCGTCCACCTAGCCGGCCGCACCCAGGAGAAGCTGGACATAGTGGCCCGGGACATTGGTGAAGCAGGCGGCATCGCCCAAACCGCCGTCGTCGACGCCCTGGACGAAAGCCAGGTGAACGCGTTCGTTGACGGGGTGGCGAAGAAGGCCAAGCGGATCGACATCACCTTCAACCTGATCGCCTACCGCGACGTGCAGCAGCCACTGATGGAGATCTCTGCGGAGGACTTCGCCCAGCCCATCACCACCGCAGTCCGCACCCACTTCCTCACTACCCGCGCTGCCGCCCGGCACATGCTCAAGCAGCGCTCAGGCGTGGTGCTGATGTTCGGCGGTTCCGGCCAGCAGACCTTCCAAGGGCTGGGCGGTTTCAAGATCGCGCTGGACGCGATGGAGGGGCTCCGGCGTCAATGGGCGGTGGAGCTGGGGAAATCCGGCATCCGCGTGGTCACGATCGTCACCGGCAGCATCATTGAAACCATTCCCTGGCAAATGGAGGGGCGCGACGACGTCATTGCGAGCATCAGCGCCGCCGCACACCTCAACCGCACCGCCACACTGGAGGACGTGGGCAACGTCGCGGCCTGGATCGCCTCGGACAGGGCTGGAGCCATCACCGACGCCACCGTCAACATCTCCAGCGGCACGGTCGTGGACTACTGAAAAGTGGCCCTTAGTCCCAGCTCACCCACTCCAGCAGGAGCTCCTACGCTTCGCGGCTTGCGGGGGATTTGGTTTGCGCCGGATCGCGTTCGGCAAGTGAGCCGATGGCGTCGTCGATCTTCTTCATGGTCTCCGGCTCCAGCGTCACACCCGCGGCAGCCACCGTGTCCGCGAGCTGCTCAGGGCGGGAGGCTCCCACAATGGCCGAGGCAACGTTCGGGTTCTGCGGCGGCCGCGGAGCGCGCGGCCCGCCACCTGTCAAGGCGCCGCCGGATGCGCCGCCCGGCGCTTCACCGAAGTTCATGGTGCCCAGTGTGAGCGGGCTGATGGGCGTGCCCGACCGGCCGAACACACGAAGTTCGCCGAGGCTCATCCACGGCTCCTCACAATCGATGGTCCACGCGGATTGCTGTGGATCGTCACGACGCTACACAAATTCGGCGCTGGGCCGCAGGAGAGCCCCACAGTGCTTCGCTTTTCGTAGCACGGGTAACGCGGGCCGGAGCAGTGACGGTTTGTGACGCCCAGGCACAGCGCCGTCCTCAGCGCCGGTCGGCGGGCAGCTTGGCCTTGAGTGCGTTCGCGTGGCCGGACAGCGACACCAGCGAGCCGGTGTCCAGCAGGGATAACGGTGCCGGGGCGGGCGGCTTCGTGAACGAGCGGGCAGCCCCAATGGCGGTGTTCTCACGGTTGGCGTTGTCGCGCCCAGGGTTGTCCTGATGCAGCGCCGACTCCACGAGCGGGGCCACCGCTTCGACCTTCGCTGCGGGAACGGAGGGGCCGGGAAGATCGCGCACCGAGACCTTGATTTCCGGGGCGGCGGCTCGGGCGCGCGCCATGGCCCGGGCATCCGCATCGGCCACAGCGACGGCCCAGTCCTCGGCGAGCACCGGTGCTTCCTTGCGGGCCGCGGTGAGCAGGGGGTGATGTTCCACCGCATCGTGGAAGCGAGGCCGGAGTTCGGATGGTTTCAGGAAGTTGCGGCCGTCTCGAAGGGCCTTGCGCCAGTCGCGCGGCGTGCTCACTACGGCCACGGCAGCCGTACTGTGGGCGCGAGCGCCGTCGTCGTGCGTTGCGACGGGGGTATCCGACGGCGGCCCGGGCTCCCCGGTCAGCCGGACCAGTGGGAGGGTTTCGTTTTTCGGGAGCCGCCGGAAGAGGACCATCACGGTCAGCACAAACAGCCGCCCGACGCCGGCAAGCAGCAGGGTGATGACAACCAACAGGACCAGGCCCAGGAACATCAGGAACGCCAGGCCGAGCGTGCCGAAAAAAGTCAGATTGAGGGCAATCGTCGTCGAATCTCCCACGTCACCTCTCCTCTCTGCCGGCGGCGGAGTCCGGCCCGGCACCCATCACCACGGGCAACAGCCCTCCACCACCTTACGGACTATTTTTCGGTCCTGCGGGCTTCAGGCGGGGTTCGTCCGAGGTTGTTTCGAAGCTGTTACCGGATATGTCAACGGCTCCTGCGCCTATAGTCGGAAAGGGAAGCCACGAGGCCGCCGGACAGCGGCCCAGACAACCGCGACAGGAGCACCATGACCGAGAATCCGATCAACGCCGGCCCCTGCGTTTGCCTGTCCGGCGAGCCGTACACGGACTGCTGCGGGCGGTTCCACAGCGGCGGGGCCGAAGCCGCCACGGCGGAGCAGCTGATGCGCTCCCGCTACAGTGCGTTTGCCCTGCTGAACGCCGAATACCTCCGGAAAACTTGGCATCCGGATACTGCGCCTTCGGACCTGGAACTGGATCCGGCCATGGAGTGGCGCCGCCTGGACATCCTGTCCACGAGCCGCGGCGGCCCGTTGGATACTGAGGGGAGCGTGGAGTTCAAGGCTCATTTCCGGCACAACGGCGAACGCGGAGTCCATTACGAAACCAGCCGCTTTGTCCGGGAGAACCGGCGCTGGTACTACGTCGACGCCGTTATGCTCGCCTAGCTCCCGTTGTACGTCTCGTCCGGGGTGAAGCCGGCCCGATCCACCTTGCGGTGGAAATGCATGCCCGCGAGACCGCCGAGCACGGCACCCCCCAGTGAGACCACGGCCACCACAACGGCGGCAATGATGCTGGTGAGGGTCAGTTCGCCTTCATTGATGGGGATCCGTGGGAAGCTGTTCAGATTGGCCAGGACGTTAAACTGCTGGCCGGCGATGACGCCCAGCAGAGCAATCACAACCGCAGCAATCAGCGCCCAGATCCAGACCATAAAACCCTGCCGGGCGCCGTTAAACCGTGCCATCCGGCCGGCAACGTAGCCGCCCGAGTAGTAGGAGATGAACAGGACCACCAGCAGGACGATAATGCCTACGAGCCCGACGGCGCCGTTCGTCTGCACCTGGTTAACGGCGTCGTTCACGTCCGTGTTGTTCGCCAACCCCACCGCGGTTCCCGCCGCGGCCACAAAGGCTGTGAGCAGGACAGCCATGCCGGTGGCGGCGAGCCAGCCGAAAAAGGCCGAGCCCACCTTGATGCCGCCGAACTGTTCCTTCTCCCGGGCTACGGCCGTCTGCTGGTCGGTCAGGCGCGGATCTGTCAGGCGTGGATCCAGCGCCGGATCGTCGGTCAGCGGCACCTGGGCTGCCGGGGCGTAGTCCGGCTCGGCATAGTCCGGCTCGGCATAGCCCTGCTCGGCATAGGGCGCCGGCGTCTGATCGAAGGCGCGCGTGGGCTCGCCGTTGGCGAAGGTTTGGTCGCGAGCAGTTTCATTCCGTAAATTCTCGTTCCGCGTCGTCGGCGGAATTCTGTCCTCTGGATCCGTTTGGCTGCTCATGGGTCAACTCAACCACTGGTGACCAGCGATAACAAGGATGCTTATGACTTGCTAGCGGTACTTCCGGTGCAGGTTCTCCTTGGTGGACGCCCCCGGCGTGGCATCGGCGATCCACGGGCCGGTGCCCTCCGACGGATCCAGTACACCCGCCTCAAGCCAGGTGTAATCCCCGGCCAGGACCTTGCGCGAAAGGATGTGGTCGCCGTCGTCCGTGTTGCGCCAGAGCTGGTCAAAATACTCGTCAATGCGGACGCGGGCGTGCTCGCAGTACGCCTCAGCCAGTTCGTAGGCAGCGGCGGCACGTTCCGGCGTGGTGCGAAGGATCATTTCGGCCCGTGAACAGCATGCGGCCATGGCGAACAGTTCGGCGCCGATGTCCACCACCCGGCCCAGGAACGCCTGCTTGTACTCCAGCTTCGCCTGCCAGCGCCCCATGCCGTAGAACGTCTGGCGGGCCAGCCGGCGCGAGGACCGTTCCACAAAGCGAAGCTGCTTGGCCAGCCGACCGAAGTCGCTGTAGGACCGGGGATCCATTCCGGCGCCTGCCACGAGTTTGGGCAGCCACCGGGCATAAAAACCTGAAGCCCCGACGGCGGCCCTTGCCTTGTCCTGGAGGCTCGCGTCCACGGAGGCAAGGTCGCCGGCGGCGGCCAGGTGGGCGTCCACCGCTTCCCGGGCGATAAGGAGTTTCATGATCTCCGAGGAGCCCTCGAAGATCCGGTTGATCCGGAGGTCACGCAGCTGCTGCTCGGCCGGAACCGCGCGTTCGCCCCGGGCTTCCAGGGACTCCGCCGTCTCGAAGCCACGGCCGCCGCGGATCTGGACCAGCTCGTCGGCGATCCGGTAGCTGATCTCGGAGCACCACAGCTTGGCCAGGGCAGCCTCGATCCGCACGTCCTTCTGTCCGGCGTCGGCGAGTTCCGCGGACAGTTCGAAGACGGCGTCCAGGGCGAAGGCGGACGCGGCGATGAAGGCGATCTTCTTGCCCACAGCCTCGTGTTTGCCCACCGGCTGGCCCCACTGGGTGCGGGCGTTGGACCATTCCCGGGCGATCTTCAGGCTCCAGCGGCCGGACGCGACGCACAGCGCTGGCAGGGAAAGTCGGCCCGTGTTCAGCGTGGTGAGCGCGATCTTCAGGCCCTGGCCCTCGCGGCCCAGCCTGTTTGCGGCGGGCACCCGCACCTGGTGGAACCGGGTGACGCCGTTTTCGATGCCACGCAGTCCCATAAAGGTGTTGCGGTTCTCCACCGTGATGCCGGGGGAGTCCATTTCGACCACAAAGGCGCTGATGCCGCCCCTATGCTCGGTGCCGTCCGCATCGGTGTGGGCCGGCACCACGGCCATCACCACCACCAGCTCGGCAATCACACCGTTGGTGGTCCAAAGCTTCACGCCGTCCAGGACATAAGTCCCGCCGTCGGTCGTGGGCACAGCCGTGCTGCCCATCCGCGCGGGATCGCTGCCCACGTCCGGTTCCGTGAGGAGGAAAGCTGTAATGGCCCCGGCGGCGCAGCGCGGCAGGTACTCGCCTTTCTGCTCCGCTGTGCCAAAGACCTTCACCGGCTCCGGAACGCCGATTGACTGGTGCGCGGAGATCAGGGCGCCGATGCTCGGGTGGACACTGCCGAGCAACGCCAGGGCCCTGCCGTAGTAGACCAGGGACAAACCGAGTCCGCCGTACTCCTGCGGGATCTTCATGCCAAAGACGCCAAGGCCCGCCAGGCCCTGGAGGTACTCGTCCGGGATCCGGGCCTCGCGTTCGATCACGCGGCCGGACATGGTGCGGGCGTACTCGGTGAGGCGTTCCATGAAGGCCTCACCGCGTTCCACGTCATCGGCCTTTGCCTTCGGCCAGGGATGGATGAGGCTCAGGTCGAAGTTCCCCAGGTACAGTCCCTTGGCGAAGCTGGGCCGGTCCCAGTCAATCTCGCGGGAGGCTTCAGCAAGTGCCCGGGCGTCCGCTGCAGTGGCTTCGGGCCCGATATTGGCCGCGGCGACGGGGACTTCCGCGGCCGGGGCGTCGGTGGCTGGTGGCTTCGTGGCGGGACTGTCAGTGGCGGAGCTCATGGCGTATCTCCTCTAACCGGGATGGCCGGTTCAAGCCATGGATCCGCCGGGTTGGAGAACCCTTCAGCTGTCTCTCAACATTACCCGCGGGTAGCTTCCAGTGCTAGGGGATGGTTGGCCCTGGAAGTCCCCGGGGATCTCCACCGTGGAGGCGTGGTGGACCAGCCGGTCCCAGCCGTGGTTGATCCCGTGGACCACAATCAGCAGCGTGGTGGAGGCGAGGAACCAGGCGAACTTGCCCACCCCCACCAGGACCAGGGCCAGGAAGCCCGCTGTCAGGACGAAGCCCACCAGGACCAAGGCAAACACCAGGGTACCGACGAACACCATGGTGGCTGTCTCCACTGCACTTAAGTCGAACTGCATTGTTCCCCCTGCTGCGCCGTTGCTTCGGTTGAGATCAGTAGCATGAGCGTAGGGGGTGCCGGTGGGGCCCAGCCAGACCTGCCCCGCCGTCACGGCGGGTTGATACGGGATCGCAATGCTACCGGGACGTAGGTCACGGAGCGGTCGCGGAAGTCACTGTCCGCGCTTGCCTTTAATCGTCGTCGAACTCCGGGGCGTCCTGGTTCAGGACCGCGAAGTCGGCGCCGAGCCCCACTTCAACCTCGGAACCGTTGTCCAGCCTGACTTCAACCTCGTAGGCCACGTTCCCGTCATTTTCCCGTTCTACCTCGATGACACTGCCCTGGCCCACCTTGGCCAGCGCGGCGTTCGCGGCCTGGTCACGGTCCGCGGTGCTCAGAGGTGCGAGATTGGCATCGTCGTCCTGGCTGGACCCCGCAGCGGTGGACACGTGCGAAGATCGGTCGACGTTGACCCCGATCCTGCTCAAGGGCTGATCTCCGCTGGTCCGGGTGCTCGCGGCGACCGCCACTGTCGCGCCACCCAGAATGACAGCCGCAGCCGCCAGGCCGGTGATCAGTGCAGCTTTTTCACGCATGACAAACTCCTCTCAGGTGATCTAAATAGTGTGCTCCCGCGGCCAGCAAGGTACAACGATTATTCGGTCGCGGGGCCTGCGTTAACCTTGTAGTTGGCAGTTTTGCGAATCCACTGCCCAACCCCAGTATCCCGAGGCAGCTGAAGGAGAGTGCGTGCCCCGCTCCGCCAGGTCATCCGCTGACGCGATCAGTGCCCGGCTCCGGGACCTCGAACTCCTCACAAAGGGACCCGCCTGGGCCCTGACGCGCTCGGCGCCCTGGGTGATCGCGGTGCTGCAGGCATCCTTTACCCGCACCCGTCCGCAGCTTCCGCTCGAGGAGTTCCACGCCGACGTCGACTCCTTCCTTGAGCAGCTCCGGCGCCAGGAACCCGGGCTGGGTGGTGCCGCCATCGGCACGTCGTCCGGCAGGAACTATGCGGACGAGTGGACGCGCAAGCATTTCCTGACCCGCCGCAACCAGTCGGGGCAGATCGTTTACGAGGTCACCGAGCCGGCCGCCCGCGTGCTCGCCTTCCTGGACAGCCTCTCCAGCGAGCGGTCCACGCTGAACGGTTCCCGGCTGGGCACGCTCCTGGGCGACGTGGAGAAGCTGGCCAATGAGACCAATCCGGACCAGAGTGCCCGGTTGGAATCCCTTGAGGACGAGATCGGGGAACGGCAGCAGCTGATCCAGGACATTAGCTCCGGCGACTTTGACGGCCTGCTGGACGACGACGAAGCGGTGGAAGCCGCCGGGAACATCCTGGACCTCGCCGCAAGCCTGCCCGCCGACTACAAAAAGATGCGCGACCGCATCGAGGAACTGGTGGGCGAGCTGCGCAACCAGATCATCGAGGAGTCGCTGAGCAAAGGCGCCACCATGGCGCAGGTGCTCGACGCGGACAAGCGGCTGCGGCAGAGCCCCGAGGGCAGGACCTTCCGCTCCTTCACCGCATTCCTGGAAGACCCGCAGCAGCAGCTCCGGTTCCGGTCGGCCATCGGTGAGGTCCTGAGCCGGCAGTTCGCCGACGACCTTTCGCCGGAGGACCGCGAGACGCTCAAGAACCTGGTGGCCGAGCTTCGCCACCAGCACAGCCAGATCCAGCGGATTTACGGCAAGCTCAGCGAAAGCCTGAACACCTACGTCCAGAGCGACGACTTCCGCCAGTCCGTCCGCCTCCGGAAGGTCCTGCGCGAGGCCGAGCAGGCCATCAGGTCCCTGCCGTATGAACGCGAACGGCCGGGACTGGTCCGCGGTCCGGTGCTGTTCAACGCCGGGTTCGAATCGCTGGCCATGGTCAAGCTCTACGACCCGGACGAGTTCGCCGTGCCGCCCAAGCTCGCGGATCCCATTGCCTTCAGCGACTCCGACCGCGTGCGCTCGCCGAGAACGGGCAAAGCCCGGCCCGACGCCATCCGGGCCGCCGTCGCCGGTGCGTCCACGCTGGCCGAGGCCTGGGTCCAGCTGCCGCCGGAGGAACAGCACATCAACTCCATCCGCGCACTCCTCTCGCACGCCCTCCAGGATGGCGCGGCCTTTGACCGCGACGCCTGGGATGGCCTGGACTACGAACAGATCGACGGCACCACCCGCACGGCGTACCTGCCGGTGGTCACCCTCAAGAAGGATTGACGATGACTGAAGAAATTACGACGGCGGTACCCCCGGCGGTCGACCCCGAAACTGCGGTGGGCGAGCCTGAAATTCCGGTGCTCGAGTTTGGGGCCACGCCTGCCGGGTTCCCTGGCCGAGCCAGCGAGGTTAGGGGGCAGGTGGGGAGCGAGACGCCCGGGATTTCGACAGGCTCAATCACCAAGGGCGCCGGGCTTTCGCCCCGCGACACGTTTGTGGACGGCGCGGCGCTGTTTCCCGGCGACACCGGCGTTCTCTCGATGAAGGTGCGCCAGGCGCTGGTCAAGCTGCTCAAGGGTCCGTACGTTGACGGCGGCCGCGACGAAAAGCTGTGGACCACGCTGCTAGACAACCAGATCATCCTGCGCAGCCGCCTGTCCGAGCTGTTCCTGACCCTGCAGCTGGACCACGAGCGCAAGATCGCCGTCCTGCGCCCGGTGGATCCGGAGGCCATCGGCGGCAGTAGCCGGTCGAGCATCCTACGCCAGCAGCGTGCGCTGAGCCGCGTGGAGACCATCGTGCTGCTCCGCCTGCGGATGCTGTTGGACCGCCACGTCACGGCCCAGACCGATGCCACCATCACCCGCGAGGAAGTCGCTGACCTCGTGGCCCACTACCAGCCCGCCGGACAGCAGGACGCGCTGCGGGATTCGGACGTAGTCGCCCGTGCCATCACCAAGCTCCTGGCCCGCCAACTGCTCCTAACCACCGGCCTGGACGACGTCTACACCATCTCCAACGCCCTCCCGCTGGCCCTCCCGTTCGAAAACATCGGCGACATCCCAGCCCAAATCGAAGCGCTGGTAGCAGCCACCACAGACCCCACAGGCACAGAAGCACTGATAGAGCTCGACAACGACACAGGCGGTGAGGACGACGACGCCGACGCCGCCCCCGCCCCTCCGCCGGGCGGCATCCGTCCTGCGGACGATGCGCCCGGCGCTGATAGCGGGTCAGGACTCCCCAATACTCGCAAGCTCGCAGCGGGACCCTCGTCCGTCCCCTTAGATGCCACTCCCTGGGCGGCATCGGCGTCGTCTCCCTTGAGCGGTGGCGGCGCCGTAGCCTCGACCACCGATATGGAGGAAGCCAAGTGAGCATCGCATCCATGCTGCCGATGGGCGACCTCACGAACCCCGGCCAGATGCGCCTTGCTTTGGTGCAGGTGGTCAACTGGGGCACGTTCCATGGGGCGCACACCATGCACGTGGACCGGAACGGAACTCTGCTGACAGGCAACTCGGGCGTGGGCAAGTCCACGCTGTTTGATGCCATGCTGCGGGTGTTTGATGCCCGGCCGCGTTCCAACGAGGCCGCGGCCCAGCGTGCCGGCGGTGCTGTGGAGGACAAGAGGACCACGTTCACCTACATGCGCGGCAAGGTGGGCGACAAGGCGGTGGGCGAAGGCTCGGCCAGTGCGTTCCAGCGCCCCGGTGCCACGTGGTCCGCCGTCGCCCTGACGTTCGATAATGCCGCCGGCACCCGCATCACGGTGTCGGCACTGTTTGACCTGCCCAAAAACGGCACGGAGTCCAGCGTCGGGCGTTTCTACCTGATCGACAGCAAGCCGCTGGACCTGCCGGCCATCGAGGACATCGCGGAAAAGCGCTTCACCAAAGCTGCGCTGGAGACGATCTTCCCGGACGCCCAGATCTTCGATGTCCACAAGGCCTTTGCGGAGCGTTTCCGCCGCCTCCTGGGCATCAGTTCGGACCAGGCCCTGCCCCTGCTGCGGGTGATCCAGGCCGGCAAAGGCCTAGGCGGCAGCGTCAACACCTTCTTCCGCGACCAGGTCCTGGATGCCCCGGCCACGCTCGCCGCGGCGGATGACCTCGTCGAGGAATTCAGCAACCTGATGTCCATCCGGCAGCGGCTGGAGGACGTGCGGCAGCAGCGGGACCAGTTGGCCCCCGTGCCTGGCCTGAACAAGGAGTACGCGCAGTCGCTGCTGGATGCGAACCGGCTCCGTGAGCTGGCGGGCGAGGAGTTCGAGGCCTACAAGCAGCAGCTCGCGGTCACGGTGCACCAGAAGACCCTGGCCCGGTTCAAGGAGCTGGCCCAGGCGAAGGCCAAAGAGCTGGGCGCGGAACGCTCGGTCCGCGACGGGCTGGCCAAGGAACTGCGCCAGCTGGAGACGGATTACAACAACCAGGGCGGCAACGCGATCTCCGCGATCGAGCAGTCGCTGGACAACGCCAAGGTGGGTCTGCGGCTCCGTGAGCAGGTGGAGGAAGCGGCCCGCAAGGCGCTGTCCGACGCCGGCCTGCAGCTGGAGTGGACCGCTGAGGGTTGGGAACAGGCCCACGAGCAGGCTGCCGCCAGGTCGGCCGAACTCAAGGATGACTCGCAGGCCCTGCAGGAGCTCCGTTTCGAAGCTTTCGACGGCCACGCCACCAAAAAGCGTGAGCTGGCGGCAGCCCAGCAGGAGCTGCTGTCGTTGAAGACGCGCAAGTCGCTGCTGCCGCCGTCGAGCATTGAAAACCGGGCGGCAATCGCCGCGGCCACCGGCGTTCCCGAAGACCGGATGCCATTCGGCGGCGAGTTGATGGACCTCGCCGAGGGGGAGGAACAGTGGCGGCCGGCCGCGGAGCGCGCCCTCCGGAACCTCGCCACCACGTTGCTGGTCCCCGGCGAACATTTCGCCGCGGTGACGCACTACCTGAACGACAACAAGGTCCGTGGCGCCTTGCGCGCCGTGGACGTCTCCAAGCCGCTCGCGGGCGGCGCCCTCGCCGCGGAGGACGCGCACGACGGCGACCTGCTCACCAAGCTGGACATCCTCGCCAGCGGCGCGGTGGCGGACGCCGGGGAATGGATCCGGGAGCGGATCGCCCTCGATTTCGCCTACCCGTGCGTCGAGGACCCCAACGAGCTGGCCACTCTGGACAAGGGCCTGAGCCTGGGCGGTGTGGTCAAACGCAACCGGCACACGGTAGAGAAGGATGACCGGTTCACCAGCCGCCAGGACTACGTGCTCGGGTTCGACAACGCCGCCAAGCTGGAGCTCGTGGCCGCCCAGGTGGCGGACCTGCAGCAGGAGCTGGCAAAGGCCGCGGAACTGGCGCAGAGCCGTGAAGAGTCACACCAGGGCATGAGCCGGCAGCTCGATGCCCTCCGCCGAATCGCGGAGGACCACCGGCCGTGGGAACAGGTCTCGGCTGGCGTCGCCGCCGATGAACTCACCCGGATTGAACAGCGGCTCAAGGATGCCCTCGCGGCCCAGGCGGACCTGGAACCGTTGCGGGCAAACATTGAAACGGCGCGGCAGAAACACCAGGCCAGCACCGAAGCCGCGGCCGTCCTGCAAAGCGAATACAAGGCACTGGACCGGCAGCTGAGCACCGCCGATTCGCTGCTGGAAGCCGCGCGGGCCCGCCTGGAGCAGGCGCCGCCGTCGGACGTCACCGTCACCGCGCTGGAACCGTACTTCACCGACTTCGGTGAAGTCAGCGAGATGCATGAGCTGGACAACCTGGCCAACCGCGTCCGGACGGCGTTGCTCGGGGAGCTGCACGCCGCCGAGACGCGCGGGCAGGCAACCTCAGAGCGGCTGACCCGGATCTTCGAGGGTTTTGTGCGCGAGTGGGGCTCCGCGATCTCCGCAGACCACGGCACCTCCATCGGGGCAGCGGGGGAGTTCGAAGGCCGCTACCACGCCATCATCAGCGACGGCCTGCCCGCCCAGGAGTCCGAGTTCCGGCAGTTCTTTAACCAGCGCACACATGAATCGTTCAGCACGCTGTTGCACCTGCTGGACGAGGAGCGGCGGTCCATCACCAGCCGCATCCTGCCGCTCAACGGTATCCTGTCCGAGGTCAATTTCCATGAGGGCAGCTTCCTGGAACTGGACATCAAGCAGACCCTGCCGGCCACGGCCAAGCAATTCAAGGACGCTATCCAGAACGCGCTGAAGGCCCGGCACACGCGGCCCGCCCGCGCGGGTTCCGGCCCGGAATCAGGGGGAGGCGACGACGCCGAGCTCACCGCCCGGTACAAGACTCTCGAAACGCTCGTAAAGCGGCTCGGATCGCCGACCCCGGAGGACCGGCGCTGGCGCGCCGAAGTGCTGGATGTCCGCGGGCACCTGTTCATCCAGTGCAAGGAGCACCGGGAGGTGACCGGGCCGGCGGCGGGCAAGAAGGGCGGCGGCAAGCGGGCCGACGTTTACATGCACGCAGACACCGGATCCATGTCCGGTGGCGAGCGGCAGCGCTTCACGGCGTTCATCATGGCCGCGGCGCTGAGCTACCAGCTGGGCATCGCCGAGCAGGGATTCACCACTTACGGCACCGTGATGATGGATGAGGCGTTTGTTTTGGCCTCGGAGGAGTTCGCGGGCGCCGGGATCAAGGCGCTGCACGAGTTCGGATTCCAGCTGCTGCTGGCCGCTCCGGAGAACGTGATCGACCTGTCCCGGCACCTGGGTTCCGTGACGGAGATCCTGCGGGACAAGCGCACCAACCGCTCCGGCGTGCTCACCGCCCCGGTGATCCGGCCCAGGCCCGGCGCGGAAGGTCAGTGGCGGTCCGAGGCGAACCCCGTGGATATCGTGCTCCGCTGACCCGGACGCTCTACGCGGAAGCGGTGCAGGCGTCGATCTGGGCCTGGACGATTGCGCCTTAGTGTCCCACCAGCTCGTCAAAGTCCCAGCCGTCGAAGAGGCCCATGGTCACGATGTAGCGGCCGGCGAGGGGCAGCGGAAACGCATGGGCGCCGTCGTCGTCCAAAAGGGTGGTGTGTCCACATAACCGCCACCTGCCTCAAGGAGCGTCACCACCGCGCCGGCCACAGCCTCGCTGCCGGCGGTGACCAGTCCGCTGATCTCCAGCCGGTCCATAAGCAAGAAGTTCTGGTGCCGGGTAGGGCCGTCGAAGTCGAAGACCTCGGCCATCGGTGCCCAGCCTGTGCATTGGTCACGATGAGGTACTTCCCGGTGCCAGGGAGGGCACCGATAGTTCGCCCCTGCACCAGGATTTGTCCGCAGGTCAACCATCGGCTGGCTGACTTTCAGCTCATACGGGACCCATGCGGCCAGCAGTATCGCGGCGGTAAGGAACAGCAGCAGCAGCACCGGCTCCGCACCACCGTTCACCCGCCAGGCGGCAATGACCTGGTGCTATTTGTTGCGTCACAACTCAATTACGCAATACAAAGCTTTTCTAATTGTGAGCAGGGTAGGCTACCCTTACTTAGGTTCGCTTCATTCACCTAAGGAGTTCCGTGACTTCCCCCCTCTTCTCCGGCCCGAGCGCCACCCGCCGCACGCTGTTCAAATCAGCCGGCAAGGCAACGGCCGTTCTCGCCGCCGCGGCACTCACGCTGTCCGCCTGCTCCACCGGCCCCGCGTCCTCCACGTCGGACGCCAGCACCTCCGGCTCCAGCAGCTCGCAGTTCCCGGTCACCATCAAACACGTCTTCGGTGAAACCACCGTCAAGGCACAGCCCAAGCGCGTCGTCACCGTTTCCTGGGTCAACGACGACGTTGCCCTTGCCCTCGGCGTTGTCCCGGTGGGCGTGCCCAAGAACGAATGGGGCGGCAACGAGCAGGGCTCCACTCCGTGGAAGGACGCGGCGCTGAAGGAACTCGGCGCGGGCTTCGGTTCCGACAAGGCGCCGGTCCAGTTCTCCGAGGCAGACGGCATCAACTTCACCGAGATCGCCAAGCTCACCCCTGACGTCATCCTGGCCGCCTACTCCGGCCTGACCGAAGAGGACTACAAGAAGCTCACCGAAATCGCACCGGTGGTGGCCCACCCCGAGGTTGCCTACGGAACCTCATGGCAGGATTCCACCTCCATCATTGGCAAGGCGCTGGGCAAGGAGGCTGAGGCTACCAAGCTCATCGCCGATACTGAGGCCACCGTCAAGGCCCAAGCTGCCAAGTACCCGCAGATCGCCGGCAAGAGCTTCATCTACGGATACGCCGATCCCGCAGACCTCACCGCCACGGGCTTTTACACCGCCAATGACAACCGTCCGAAGTTCCTGTCAGCCATCGGGATGAAACTGGCCCCCGTCGCCGAGAAGGCTTCCGCCGGCTCCAAGGACTTCTTCGTGCCGTGGTCTGCCGAGAAGGCCAACGAGCTTGAGGCCGATATCTTCCTAAGCTCGGTTGAGGATGCCGCGACTGCTGCGGCGGTCAAGAGCGACCCCCTGCTGGGCCAGATTCCGGCCATCAAGAACGGCGCGTTCGTTGCAGATGCGGACAAGAGCCTGGTCCTGGCAATCTCCGCCTCCTCCCCGCTGAGCCTGCCGTGGGCGCTGGACACCTTCCTCCCGCAGCTCGCCACCGCCGCGGACGCAGTGAAGTAAGCACCGGTCCATGACGGAAAGTACGACGACGGCACCCGCCGGACAGCGCGAACGGACACCTGGGACCCCGATCGGGTCGCAACGAGGGCCTCAAGTGTCCATTCGCGCCGGTGGGAAGGCCAGAACCAGGCAGGCCGCCTGGCTGCTGGCCGCCGTCGTCGTACTTTCTTTGTTAGCTGCCGCTTCCTTGGCCATCGGCGCCCGGGGCCTTTCCCTGGTCACCGTCTGGCAGGCGCTCACCCAGTTCGACGCCGCCAACGGGGACCACGCCGTGGTCCAGGCGCGCATCCCCCGCACCGTCCTGGGACTGCTCGCTGGCGGTGCCCTGGGCCTGGCCGGCGCCGCCATGCAGGGCGTTGCCCGTAACCCGCTGGCAGATCCGGGCATCATGGGTGTCAATGCCGGCGCCGCGCTGGCCGTGGTCACCGGCATCTACCTTTTCGGTGTCACCTCCCTGAGCGGCTACATCTGGTTCGCTTTCATCGGCGCCGGAGCCGCCGCCGTCGTGGTTTACTTCGTCGCGTCCATGGGCAGGGACGGTGCGACGCCGGTCAAGCTCGCCCTCGCCGGAGCCGCGCTCAGCGCCGGGCTCTATTCCCTGATGAGCGTCATTCTCGTCTCCAGCCAGGACACCCTGGACCGCTTCCGTTTCTGGCAGGTGGGCGGAATCGCCGGCCGCGACTGGGCGGTGGTGCTCCCGGGCCTCCCGTTCCTGGCTGTCGGGGCACTTATTGTTCTTGGCACCGGCCGCATCCTCAACAGCCTGGCTTTGGGTGATGACATCGCCCGCGGGCTCGGCCAGCGTGTGGGCCTGACCCGGGGCGTCACCGCCTTGGGCATCGTGCTCCTGTGCGGCTCCGCGACGGCATTGGCAGGGCCCATCGGCTTTGTTGGCCTGGTCATTCCGCACGCGGCCCGGTCGCTCACCGGCCCCGACTACCGCTGGATCCTGCCGTTCTCCCTGGTCCTCGCTCCGGCATTGTTGCTTGGCGCGGACATTATCGGCCGCGTAGTGCTGCTTCCCGGCGAGGTTCCGGCCGGGATCATGACGGCACTCGTTGGTGCGCCGGTCTTCGTCTGGCTCATCCGCCGCGGAAAGGCGGCCGGGCTGTGACCACTTCCAGCGGGCGCGAACTGGCAGATAACGCCCCCAAAACCGCGAAAACAGGGGATTATCTGCCAGTTCGCGCACCTCTGATGGGCCGGACCATCCTGAACCGGACCGCCGCCCTGGCCCTCGGCGTTGTGATCATGTTCTCGGTGTACGTGCTCCTGGGCAGCTACACCGTGACTATCCCGGACTTTTTCAAGATCCTCATAGGACACGTGACCGGCGGCGAGAAAGTCCCTGGCGCAAGCTTCATTGTCATGGAGAACAAGCTGCCCCGGGCCGTCATCGGCGTGATGATCGGTGCCGCGTTCGGCCTCTCGGGCGGCCTGTTCCAGACCATGCTCCGCAACCCGCTGGCCAGCCCGGACGTGATCGGCATCAGCTACGGCGCGAGCGCGGCCGCGGTCGCCGCCATCGTGATCTTCGGAGCCACCGGTCCGGCAGTGTCCGGAGCGGCGCTTGGCGGCGCGCTGGGCATCGCGGCGCTGATCTACGCCATCTCCCGCGGACCGTCACTGGGCTCGGGCGGCGGCACCGGGGGGAACGCCGCAGGCAATCGGCTGATTCTGGCCGGTGTGGGCATCGCCGCCGCCCTGCATGCGGTGGTCAACTTCCTCATGACCCGCGCGGACATCCGCACGGCAGCCGACGCGCTCGTCTGGCTCAACGGCTCCCTCAACTCCGCCAACTGGGACCGGGCGGGCATGCTCGCACTGGCGCTGCTGATCCTGGTCCCCGCCGTCATCGCCCTTGCCGGGCCGCTGCGCATCCTGGAACTCGGCGACGACGCCGCGGCCGGGCTGGGCATCTGCGTCGGGTTCACCCGCCTCGCCGTGGTGGTCACCGCCGTCGCACTCGCCGCGGTGGCGACGGCGGCTGCCGGGCCGGTCTCGTTCGTCGCCTTCCTGGCCGGCCCGATCGCCCGGCGCTTCGCCCGTAAAGCCAGCCTCCCGGCGTCGGCCCTGGTGGGTGCGCTGATTGTCCTGGCGGCCGATTTTATTGCGTCGAACATTGCCCCCCTGATTCTGGACGGGACCGTCCTTCCGGTCGGCGTCATCACCGGCGCACTCGGTGCCCCGTTCCTGCTGTGGCTTCTGGTCACGGCCAACCGAAAGGATGCCTGACATGGCCGTTCTTAGCGCCCAGGAGCTCACGCTAAAATACGATCAGCGCTGCGTGGTGGACGGCCTCACGGCGGAAATCCCCGAGGGCAAGGTCACCATGATCGTGGGCGCCAACGCCTGCGGCAAGTCCACGCTCCTCCGCGGCCTGTCCCGGCTCCTCAAACCGGCAGCCGGCGTGGTCACGCTGGACGGCAAGGACATCCACGCACGCCCGGCCCGTGAACTGGCGCGCACCCTGGGGCTCCTCCCGCAGCACCCCACCGCGCCGGACGGCATCGCTGTCCGCGACCTCGTGGGCCGCGGGCGGTATCCGCACCAGGGTTTCTTCCGCAACTGGAGCACGGGTGACTTGTCACAGCATGATCTCGCCGTGCAGCGCGCGCTCGAAGCAACAGAAACGCTGGAACTCGCTGAGCGGAACGTCGATGAACTGTCCGGCGGCCAGCGCCAGCGCGTCTGGATCGCCATGGCGCTGGCCCAGGAAACCGACGTGCTCCTGCTGGATGAACCCACCACTTACCTGGACCTTGCGCACCAGGTGGAGGTCCTGGACCTGGTCACGGATCTGAACCGCAAGCGCGGCACCACTGTGGCCATCGTCCTGCACGACCTGAACCTGGCGGCACGCTACGCGGACCATGTCATCGCCATGAAGGGCGGTGAGATCGTGGCCCTGGGTGACCCCATAACCGTTGTCACCGAAAAGCTGGTCCTCGACGTCTTCGGCCTTGAGTCCCGGGTGATTCCCGATCCCGTCTCGGGCACACCCCTGATTATCCCCATCGGCCGCCACCACGCCACCGCAACCGAACTGGAGCTCGTTTCATGAAGACCCGCGACATCGCCGCCACCGAGCCCATGACCCTGGCTTTCGAGGTCACCGTCTCCTCGGTGCAGGAGCTGAGCCCCAACTTCCGCCGGATCACCTTCGGCGGGTACTCGCTGCGGGACTTCGGCGTGCACGGCGACACCCTTGACCTGCGGATCAAGCTGATGATCCCGTCCCTGGCGTCCGATGGAACCCGGCTGCCCCTGCCGGTCTTCGAGATGGCCCAGTCCGGCTGGTACCGGGAATGGCTGGCCATGGATCCCGCCGTGCGCGGCTCCATGCGCACCTACACGGTCCGCCAGTCCCGGCTTGATGCCGTTTATCCGGAAATTGACGTTGACTTTGTGATGCATTTCGACGCCGACGGCCACGGCGGCCCGGCCGCGAACTGGGCCCTGAACGCCAAACCGGGCGATGCGATCACCATCATCGGCCCCAACAACCGTGCCGCCCAGTGCTACACCGCCGAGGTCTACGGCGGCATCGAGTGGCGGCCCGGAATGGCGGAGCGTATCCTGCTCGCCGGCGATGAAACCGCCATTCCCGCCATCTCCGCCATCCTCGAAAGCCTGCCGTCCTACATGACCGGCCAGGCCTTCCTCGAGGTACCGGAGGCCGGCGACTTCCTCGACCTCAATACGGACGCCGACATCGACATCACCTGGCTTCCCCGCGGTGCCGCCATCGGCCGCTCACGCCCGCACGGCGAGCTGCTGCAGCAGGCAGTGCGCACGGCGGTCCCCGTTCCCGGCTGGGTGGGCATCAAAGCGTCCGACGCCGGCGCGGGCCCGGAGCCCGAAGACGTCAACGTGGACGTGGACATCCTCTGGGAGACGCCCGCGCGGATGGAGACAGCCGAAATCGAGGCAACCAAGAACCCCGCCATACCCGCCGGTGCCATGCCCTTCTACGCCTGGATCGCCGGTGAAGCAGCCGTCATCAAGGGCATGCGGCGGTACCTGGTGCGGGACGTGGGAATCGACCGCAAGCAGGTCGCCTTTATGGGCTACTGGCGCCAGGGTAAGGCCGAGATCTAAGGCCTCTCCGTCGGGTCCGGCGGTTGGGTGCGCCGCTGGGGCGCCTCGGCTCGCCTTCTGCCGGCCCCACATTCTGACGCTCTCGCACTATCTGTGGGTTTTTGGCTGACGCTCCCGCAGGTCCTGTTGCTTGGCGTTAACCCTTGCGTTGTCTTGGGTGGCTAGGGTGGTCGCGTGGACATCTCTCCCGTACTGCCTGCGCGGGACGGGCGGCGTGTCTTTGTTGCCCTGGGGGATTCCTTTACCGAGGGCGTGGGGGACCGGGATGACCGCCTTCCCAATGGGGTGCGGGGATGGGCTGACCGGGTGGCCGAGAAGCTGGCCAAGGCTGAGTCGGGCTGGGAGTATGCCAATCTTGCTATCCGGAGCAAGCGCCTGCGCCACATCATCAGCGAGCAGTTGGAGCCGGCACTCGCCATGAAACCTGCGCTGATCACCGTGTACGCCGGCGGGAACGACATCCTGGACATTGGCACGGACATGGCCGCCCTAATGGACGAGTACGAGAACCTCGTGGCGCAGTTGGCCGGGAGCGGGGCCACGGTGGTCCTGTTTACCGGCTTCGACGTCAAAGTCTCCGCGGTTCTGGAGCTGCTGAAGAAGCGGAACACTGTCTACAACCAGCGGGTCCGCGAGATCGCCGCGAAGCATGGGGCGATCCTGGTGGATTACTGGTGCCTGGACGCCTTCCATGACCGTCGGATGTGGGACGCGGACCGCCTCCACATGTCCAAGGCGGGCCACAAGTACCTCGCCGGGCAGGTGCTGGACCAGCTCGGGGTGCCGCACAAGATCCGCCCGAAGGACTGGGACCCGCCGGCCCGGCTCAGCCTGCGGGAGTGGGAGCAGCGGCAGCGGCGTTGGATCAATGACTGGGTGCTGCCGCTCTTCGGCCGTAAAATCAGGGGCGTCACCCTTGGGGATACGCTGGCGCCGCGCTGGCCGGAACCAGTCAAGGTGCCGCGGAAGCGCGGGCTGAAGAAGCTGGCGGACAAAACCACGGCAGAGGCGACGAAGTCCTAGGTGTCCAGCAGGTTCTCGAAACCCGGCGCCACCCTGTTGGCCGCGAATTCCATGACTTCGAACTCAGCCACGCCGTTGACGTAAAACGGGTCCTTGGCCAGGCTCGCCTCCAACGTCGGACGGTCCGCCCTGGACAGCAGCAGCCCGCCCGTCCGGGGAACCTTGCGCCCGGCGGCGACAAAAACGCCGTCGTCAAAGGCCTGCTTCAGCCATTCAACGTGGCCGTCCAGATGGAACTCCACGATGTCTTCGGGCACCTTGTAGGTCAGCGACACAACATACATAGAGTCAGCCTACTCGGATGGGTCCACGGGAACTGGTGCGTCACTTGAACTCTCAACCACGCTCTGCTTCTAGAATGGACGCATGACGGAACCCCGCTGGCTCAACGCCGACGAACGCCGTGCCTGGCTGGCACTCCTGAGTATCAACACGCTGCTGCCGGCCGCCCTGGACAACCAGCTCCACACCGCCGGCAAGGTGTCCCTCTTCGATTACAACGTCATGGCCATGCTGTCCGAAGCTGAGGGCCGTTTCCTGCCGATGAGCCAGTTGGCCGCCCGCACCAGTTCGTCGCTGTCCCGGCTCTCGCACGTGGTTGCCAAACTGGAGAAGCGCGGTTGGCTGGAGCGGCGTCCGCACCCCCGCGATGCCCGTGTCACCACAGCACACCTGTCCGACGTCGGGATGGCCACTTTGGAGGCGCTCGCACCGGGGCACGTGGAGGCAGTCCGCACCAAGTTCCTGGACGCCCTGACGGAACGCGACGTCCACGATCTGGCACGCATCGGCGAAAAGATCGTGGCCCGGCTGGACGACGACCACTGGATCCTCCGCGACACCGAAAGCCGGCCATAAGCCGTCCCCCTGACAGTGCCCCGCCTTGGTTGCTCCCGGCAACAAATGAAAGACTGACGCCATGGACTTTTCGACCCGGTATGTAGCGCTCGGTGACTCTTTCACGGAGGGGGTCGGGGATGACGATCCCAGCCGCCCCAACGGTGTCCGCGGTTGGGCGGACCGCGTGGCGGAGCAGCTGGGCGCGGCGGATCCCGGCTTCGGCTACGCCAATCTGGCCATCCGCGGCAGGAAGCTCCGCCAGATCATGGCGGAGCAGGTGGATGCCGCCGTCGAACTCAACCCCACCCTGGTGACCATTTACGCAGGTGCTAACGATATTCTGCGGCCCAAGATCGACATCGACGATCTCCTGGCGGAATACGACGCCGGCATCCGCAAGCTGGCGGCCACCGGCGCTAGCGTGGTGATATTCACCGGCTTTGACGCGCGTGGCTCCAAGGTTTTCAGCACCATGCGCGGCCGCACCGCCATCTACAACGAACTGGTCCGCGGCATTGCCGGGGACCACGGCGCGTTGCTTGTGGATTACTGGCGCTTCAACGAGTACTACGACTGGGGCATGTGGGCCAAGGATCGGATGCACATGTCCGCCGCCGGGCACGCCAACATGGCCAACCGGGTCCTCACCGTCCTGGAGCGCGACCACTCGATCGAAGTCCCGCCCATGACCCCGGTGCCCGAGCTAAACCGGGCCGAAGCCCTCCGCGCCAACGCCCGCTGGGTCCGCGAATTCGCGGGCCCCTGGATGGTCCGCCGCGTCACCGGCAAGTCCTCCGGCGACGGACTGGCGCCCAAGTACGCCGAGCTCACCCGCCCCTGAAGCGGCGCCCCCTTATACACCGTCCGAGCCCGGATTGGTCTTTAATTGCGTGAACTCGTAGACTTGGTGAGCGCTAAGTGCGCGGAGCGTGCGCAATTGCTCCGGTGGCCCGGTAATTTTCTCCAGGGTAGCCGGTAGTTAGGGGCTCAAGTTGCGTGACTAACCGTTTACCCTGATCACTTTGGGTCGCACTTAGCCGCATGATCCTGCAGCAGATATGCGGATCATTACATTCAATTCTTGAGGAGAAGTCATGGCAGCACACTGCCAAGTGACCGGAGCCGAGCCGGGCTTTGGGCACAGCATTTCGCACTCGCACCGTCGCAACAAGCGTCGGTTCGATCCGAACATTCAGAAGAAGCGCTACTGGGTTCCGTCCCTGCGCCGTAACGTCACGCTGCAGGTTTCTGCTCGTGGCATCAAGACCATCGACGTGCGCGGCATCGACGTAGTCGTCGCCGCAATCCTTGCTCGGGGAGTGAAGCTCTAATGGCTAAGGACAAGGACGTACGTCCGATCATCAAGCTCAAGTCGACTGCAGGCACGGGTTACACCTACGTGACGCGGAAGAACCGTCGTAACGACCCGGACCGTATGGTTCTGAAGAAGTACGATCCCAAGATCCGTCAGCACGTCGAATTCCGAGAGGAGCGCTAAACACATGGCTAAGAAGTCAATGATCGCAAAGAACGAACAGCGTAAAGTCATCGTTGAGCGTTACGCTGCAAAGCGCCTCGAACTGAAGAAGGCTCTGGTTGACCCCAACTCGACCGACGAAGTTCGCGAAGCTGCACGCCTCGGCCTGCAGAAGCTTCCCCGCAACGCGTCGCCCGTCCGTCTGCGTAACCGCGACATCATCGACGGCCGTCCCCGCGGTACCTTCCAGAAGTTCGGTATCTCCCGTGTTCGCTTCCGCGACATGGCTCACCGTGGTGAGCTCCCGGGCATCACCAAGTCTTCCTGGTAATCCAGCACCGCTGATTCCAGCTGCTTGAGAAGGGCCGGCAACCGTTTGGTTGCCGGCCCTTCTGCATTTAAGGGTTTCCGGTGATCGAGCTTGTCCCCGACGACTGACCTCCCCCGGTGGTCGAGCTCCCCTTCGGTGATCGAGCTCCTCTCCGGTGATCGAGCTTGTCGAGATCCGCGCGCGGCGGTGGCCGTTGTGCTGCAGCGCACAGAAGCCACGTACGGCGACGGCGCCCGGGTTTGGGTGCCGACGCCGGCTTTGGGCCCGGAACGGCGGGGTTAGGGCCCCTTGTGGGGGTGGATTTGCGGTGGGGGTTGGGTGGGTGTATTGTTTTCTAAGTCGCCGCGAGGGGAACAGCGAAGAGCTGGTTACCGCGGGCGGCCAA